>JBPCWG010000508.1:0-11275 GCA_051009705.1 Methyloligellaceae bacterium
TCAACAGTCCGGCTGCGTCCCCGGCATCGTGACTTCTTCGATCATCGCCGCAAAAACCAAAGCCGATGGGAGAGCTGGCGCATCGCTCACGAAAAACGGATGAAAGAATGGCGGCAGGAGGTTAGGAAGCGTCGAGAAGCCCAACGGCGCTCCATGGCCAGGCGATGGCGGCAGGAAAAGCGGCGGTCAAATTTGCCACTGTGTGAGAGACGGTAAAGTTTGCTTCAATCTGAAGGGCTTTGTGTCGAGCACACCGAGCGCTGATATCCCAGACTGACCGGTCTGATTCATCGATAGTTCGTTCCGGGGTTGCCGCGTACCGACGAGATACCTATCTTTGAAGTCTGCGAAGCATCCCCGGCACTTTGAAGGGCAAGTGTGCCTGCCGGGAATTAAAATACCGGTCCGTCGATACCATTGCCCTTGGAATGCGCAAAACAGAAGGCCAAATGTCCAGTCAAAGATTCCAGAATTTCGATCAGTTTAACGACCGTGCCAGTCATGTGCGCGTGATGCAGGCACTGATACCCTTTGTCTGGCTACGTGACCGCCCGGATCTGAAATTGCGGGTCATTCTTGCTTTCACCGCCCTTGTTGCCTCGAAGGTTGTGACCGTTTTCGTACCTGTTGCCTACAAAGGTGCGGTTGACTGGCTGACCGAAAATGCCACGGGCAGTGATGCGGTTTCCGGCGGCATAGTGTCGTTGGCGATCCTCCCGATCATGTTAATTGTCGCCTATGGTGTCGGGCGACTGATGATGGTCGTCTTCGCGCAGATCCGCGATGTCCTGTTCACCAAGGTTGGACAGAATGCAGTACGGGTGCTGGCGGATCGGACATTTCGTCACCTGCACCAGCTGAGCCTGCGCTTTCATTTGGAGCGGCGTACCGGCGGCTTGAGCCGGGTGATAGAACGCGGGATCAAGGCGATTGAGCTCATCATTCGCATGGGAGTTCTTCACGGTGTTCCGACACTCATCGAGCTGGCGTTCGTGGCTATTATGCTGTCCTGGTTCTTTGGCTGGGAATTTGTTCTGATTCTGGCAGTGACCATTGCGATTTACCTTTGGTTCACAGTCAAGGCAAGCGAATGGCGACTGGAGATCCGACGGGAACTCAACAAGTCCGATACGGAGGCCAATTCAAAAGCCATTGACAGTCTGTTGAACTACGAGACCGTCAAATATTTCGGGAATGAAGAACACGAAGCCCGCAGGTTCGACAATTCCATGGCGCGCTATGAACAGGCGGCGATCAAGACTTACTCATCCCTGGGTTTTTTGAACAGCGGTCAGGCACTGATCTATTCCACGGGCATGGCGCTGTGCATGTTGCTGGCGGCCCGGGGCGTCGCCAGCGGAACCTACACTGTCGGCGATTTTGTCATGATCAATGCCTATCTGATCCAGCTCTACATGCCGTTGAATTTCATGGGCATGATCTACCGTGAACTGCGACAGGGACTGGTGGATCTCGAAAATATGTTTGCGCTCCTCGACCAGGATCCGGAAATTGTTGACCATCCCGATGCCAAACCTCTGGAAATTAGCCGGGGGCATATCGCGTTCAGAAACGTCACATTCTGCTATGACTCCGACCGCACAATTCTGAATGATGTCAGCTTCGAAGTTCCGGCGGGTAAAATGGCGGCTCTCGTTGGCCCCTCAGGTGCAGGAAAGTCGACAATTTCGCGAATCCTCTTTCGTTTTTACGAGATTGCGGATGGTGAGGTTCTGATCGATGGTCAGTCTCTTGATCGATTGACCCAGGAATCCCTGCGGGCCGCTATCGGTATGGTTCCCCAGGACACGGTTCTGTTTAACGATACCATCTACTATAATATCCGTTACGGACGTCCTGATGCCAGCGACGAGGAAATCAGGGAGGCCGCCCGCCTGGCGCAAATCGACGCGTTCATTGAAGCCCTGCCACAAGGTTACGAGACGATGGTCGGAGAGCGGGGACTGAAATTGTCCGGTGGCGAGAAGCAACGCGTCGCAATCGCCCGGACCATATTGAAAGCGCCGCCAATCCTTATGCTCGATGAGGCAACATCCGCCCTTGATAGCCACACCGAGAAAGAGATCCAGGATGCTCTGGACCAGATTTCCCGGGATCGCACGACACTGGTAATTGCCCACCGCTTATCTACGGTTGTGCATGCGGATATAATCTTTGTTTTTGACAAGGGCCAGATCGTCGAGCAGGGGACCCACGGCGAACTGATCGCCCAGAAAGGGCTCTATGCCAGTATGTGGGATCGCCAGCGTGAAGCCGAAGAAGCGCGCGCCCGCCTGGCCGATGCCCTGGAAGAGCAGACCAGGCCTTCC
This sequence comes from Methyloligellaceae bacterium, assembly GCA_051009705.1. GTDB lineage: Bacteria > Pseudomonadota > Alphaproteobacteria > Rhizobiales > CAYWUX01 > JANQOC01. The sequence continues at coordinate 2,331 of JBPCWG010000508.1, forward strand.
GAACGCTCCACGCTTTCCCGAGACGATTTGGCCAAAGAGCCGTATCGCTCCGAACGGGATCTCGATCCGGATTCGGAAATCATTTCCTCGTAAGGCTGTTCCTTGTACCTGCCGATATGATATAGGCATATTCTGAATAGTGATATTAGGTTGGCACGGGAGGGCAGCGGGTGTCAGACAGCAACCGGAGTTTATTTGAAACGATCGGCTCGGTATTTGTACCGATCCACAGGGACGGGCACAAATTCGTTGCCATCGCCATCGTACTCTCGCTTTTATTGTTCCTGGTCTGGGATACGCTGGGCTGGCTTGTTGGGTTGGTGGCTCTTTTTATAGCCTATTTTTTCCGCGATCCCGACCGCATTTCACCGGTCCGGGAAGGGCTCGTGGTCAGTGCCGCAGATGGCCGTGTTGCAGCCATTGAGGAAGTTCGCCCGCCCGTCGATCTGGGACTCGGAGAGGAACCGCGCAAACTGGTCTCGGTTTTCCTGTCCGTATTTGACGTGCATATCAACCGTTCACCGGTTACCGGACGTATCAAGCTCGCATCGTACATGCCGGGCCTGTTCCTTAATGCCGAGCTCGACAAGGCCAGCGAAGACAATGAACGTCGCTCTCTTGTTATTGAAACGAGTTCCGGGTTTGAAGTTGGAGTGGTCCAAATCGCCGGACTGGTCGCCCGCCGGATTGTTCCCTTTGTCGAAGAAGGCCAGCCCATCGGAATTGGCGAGCGCTTCGGCCTAATTCGCTTTGGTAGCCGCGTCGATATTTATTTACCTGAAAATACCGGTATATTGGTTGCTGTGGGACAGAGGGCTATTGCCGGAGAAACGGTAATTGCCGATTTGAAAGGAACGGAACAGGACCGGGAAGCGCGCCTGTCCTGAGGCCTGGGAGTCGTTCATGAAGCGAGGCGCGTAGTTTATACAGTTGTATTCTTATCATTCAGGTAACGCCGATGACACATGTCTTTCCTCCCTTTGATCCGGAACAGCCGGAAAAGAAAGGCCGTCCGCGACCATTTGCGCGGGCACGGGAAGTGCCCATCCGCATGCTCATTCCCAATTTTTTTACATTGCTGGCCTTGTGCGCCGGATTGACCTCCATTCGTATGGCCATCGAACAGCGCTATGAAATCGCTGTGGCGGCGATTATCCTGGCCGCTCTCCTCGACGCCCTGGATGGAAGAATTGCGCGTTATTTGAAAGCTTCGACACGGTTTGGCGCCGAACTCGATAGCTTGGCGGATTTCGTGAATTTCGGCGTAGCGCCGGGAATTATTATCTTCACCTGGGCGCTGGGTGACCTGAAGTCCATTGGCTGGATTGCGGTCCTGCTGTTTGCACTGTGCGCGGCGCTGCGGCTGGCCCGCTTTAATGTTGCGCTGGAAGTCGAGCAGCCAAACTGGAAAGGCAATTACTTTGTCGGAGTGCCGGCACCAGCCGGGGCAATTGTATTGTTGCTGCCGCTTTATCTGGATGGATTGAATACCCAGTTGATCACCGGAACAGCTCCCGTCATTCTCGTTTACACGGCGATCATCGCTTTGCTGATGATTTCCCAGGTTCCTACTTTTTCGGGCAAGCTGATCGGTCAAAAAGTAGGACGGGAATATGTGTTGCCCGTATTCGTATTCACGATCCTGTTTTTTGCCGTCCTCGTTACTTATCCTTACGCCACATTGACCGTCGGCAGTCTCCTTTATCTTGGATTTGTTCCCATTAGTTTTTTTAGATACCGGCAGAATGAAAGAGAATTTGCGGAAACCGAACCCACAATTGCGCGAGAAGGAGAAAAAGTTTCAGGCAGCGCTGATGCTTCCGATCAGCCAGCGACTGGTGAAGATGACAAGGCCGGAGATGAAACATCGGATAGACCGACCCATGATGCCCCCACGCGTCCCCAGTAACCCACGAAATCAAATTTCGTTCACTTGAATACGAAACAGGCAATGCCTCTACAGGCGCCAGAGCGATATGTTTTCTGGGCAACTCTCTCGTTCCAGTTTCGCTTTGACATCAAGCACCGGACCGCTGCCATCCAGAAGCAGGCTTTCGATAAAGTCCCAGCCCCAGTCCAGATATTCCTGGTGGGGAACAGCGAGGATCACTGCATCGCCCGGCACCAGCCTGTCCACTGGTAAAGGTTTGAGACGGTACTCATCGGAACATTCCTGTTGATCCGCCCTAGGATCGTGAACCTGAACAGATATTCCAAAGCTCACCAGTTCGCGGATAATGTTTATGACGCCCGTATTGCGGATATCCGGGACGTTTTCCTTGAATGTCAGTCCGAGGATCGTAACCCGCCGGCTTGGACGTTCGAGCTTTAAGAGTTGTTTCAGGCAGGCCTGGGCCACGCGTTTGCCAACCTCATCGTTGACCCGGCGTCCGGCAAGAACAACTTGCGAATGATAGCCGGCTCTCTCGGCCCGGTGAGTTAGATAATAGGGATCGACACCGATACAGTGTCCGCCGACCAGTCCGGGTTGGAAATTGAGAAAATTCCATTTGGTTGAAGCTGCCTCGAGGACATCGATGGTATCGATGCCGAGGGTGTGGCAGATCGCGGACAGTTCGTTAACAAAGGCAATGTTTAAATCACGCTGGGCGTTTTCAATAACCTTGGCAGTTTCAGCGGTTCGAATGCTCGGAGCCCTGTGGATACCCGCGGTCACGACCTGCCCATAGAGATTCGCAACGATTTCAAGGGTCTCCGGTGTCTGACCTGAAACGATTTTGATGATTGAGTCCAGCCTGTGTTCTTTGTCTCCGGGATTAATGCGCTCCGGCGAATAGGCGATCGTGAAGTCCGTGCCGGCCTTTAGTCCGGAACCCGCTTCCAGGACCGGCAGGCAATCCTCCTCGGTGGCTCCGGGATAAACCGTCGATTCATAGACGACAATATCTCCAGGCTTAAGGGCCTGGGACACAGTATCCGAAGCCCGGAGTAACGGACCTAGATCCGGACGGCGGGCATCATCGATGGGTGTTGGGACGGTCACAATAAAAAAGTCAGCTGTTTTGAGATCCGCCGGATTACAAGTAAGTTTCAATTCAGCGGCCTCGAGATCGGATTGTTCCACCTCGCTGGTGCGATCGATATGATTCCGCAGTTCGTCGATTCGCTGTGCAGAGATATCATATCCAATGACATCTCGCTGTTTGCTGGCAAATGCCACGGCAACGGGAAGGCCAACATATCCAAGCCCAATGACGGCAATTTTTCGTGAAATGGGCAAAGCGTCGTCTCTTGTCACAATTGAATAAGCTGAGAACAGGTCTCACGAACGGCGAGAGAATTCAATCCCCAATCGTTGGTCAAGCTACAGTGGTTTATTGTAATCACTCCGCCGCATCGGCGAGGCCCGCAGGAATTTTTTCCGGATGCTGTTGAACGGTCCCCGTTCTTTTCTTTCCGAATCCTAGGAAATTGATGAATTTGTTCCATTGTCGCGCCAATATAGTTGGAAGTGCCAGAAGCGCTGGCGTAAACACCAGGGTCAGAAGCGTTGAAAAACCGAGACCAAAAATGATGGCGGTTGAAAGCTGAACCCACCATATGGATGTTACAGACCCGAATTGCACCGTACGGGATATGAAATCCATATTAATCTGCATGGCCATGGGCAGCAAGCCGAAGATCGTGGTGATCGTCGTCAGGAAAACCGGGCGAAAACGTTGAGCCGAGGCGCGCAGGATCGCGTCCAGAGTGTCTATACCCATTGATTTCATCCGGTTGAACGTATCGATAAGGACAATCGAATTGTTCACAACGATACCCGCCAGGGCAACAACGCCGGTTCCGGTCATGATGATGGAGAAGGTTTGTCCGGTAACCATCATGCTGATAAGGACACCAACCAGGGAAAGAACCACCGACGACAATGTAATGGCAGCCTGATAAAAGCTGTTGAACTGGGTGACCAGGATCAGAAACATGATGAACAAAGCTGCAACCATGGCTTTGGCCAGGAAAGCGCCGGATTCCTTTTGTTCCTCGTCGGCGCCACGGAATTTGATAGTGACATTCTCCGGCCAGGTCTGTGTTTTCAGCCAGGCATCAACTTCTTTAACCTTGGTGTCGCCGAGGACACCTTCAACGGTGTTCGCCTTGACCGTCATGGCAATCTCGCCGTCAACGCGCTGGATGGTGTTTACCTGCGGCTCAGCTTTGCGTTCGACAAAATTGGCGATGGGCACCTGGCCGTAAGTTGTCTGTATGCGCAATTGATCCAGCTGATTGATGGAGCGTTCATCCCGGGGAAAACGGATGCGGATATCGACTTCATCTTCACTGTCGTCTGGGCGATATTTGCCCAGCAATATGCCGTTGGTGACCATTTGTATCATGGCCCCCACAGATGCGATATTAGTTCCAAAGCGACCGGCTTCCCTGCGGTCAACCGTCAGAACCCATTCAATTCCTGGAAGGGGCCGGGAGTCTTCTATATCCCTGAGATCCGCTACATTGTTGTCAAGGTGGGCGCGGATTTGACCCGTTACTTTTTCCACCGTTTTGAAATCGTCACCAGTGACCTGCAGGCGCACAGCTTTACCGGTCGGCGGACCGTCCTCGCGTTTTCGTACCTCAACCTTGATACCTGGCAGATTGGCCGTACGCTGGCGAATCTCTTCGAGAATGTCGTCGCCCGGACGTCGGGTCTTGAAGTCAGCGAGTTCAATGGTGAATTGTCCAATCTGATCCGCCGGGGCGTCCGATACACCGGTTCCAAGCTCGGGACCGCCACCGCTGCCACCAACGGTGACGAAAACAGCGTCAAGGCCCTTAACATCGAGGATCACAGCTTCGACATCTCGAACCAGTTCGAGCTTTTCTTCGGCGGATAAATTCCCCCGGGCTGAAGCAAAAACGATTGCCTGTTCCGGCTCCGTATCAACAAAGAATTCGACACCATTGTTGAACTTCGTGAAGGAATAGAACACACCGAAGACGATGATGCCGGTTATGAAAATGACCGTCAGGGGACGGTGGATAAGACCGCGCAAGGTTCGGACATAGCGACCGGAAATGCCGGTGAGCTCATTGTAATCAAAATCCGCGGTGCCGGAGAGACGGGCGGCGGCTTCGGCATCTCTGGTGCTGGCGCTTGTTTTTCCAAACAATCCCCCGAGAACCGGGAGGAAAATCATTGCTGTAATCAAAGACGCTGTCAGAACAATAATCACCGTAATCGGCAGATAACTCATAAATTTGCCAGGAACACCCGGCCAGAACAGCAGCGGCAGAAACGCTGCCAGGGTCGTTGCCGTTGAAGAAACAATCGGCCAGAACATACGCTTTGCCGCGAGAAGATAGGATTGCTTGCGATGCAGTCCCTCGGCCATTTTTCGGTCCGCATATTCGACGATGACAATGGCCCCGTCGACCAGCATTCCGACGGTCAGGACCATCCCGAACATCAGCATCATATTCACCGTCATGCCGACGAGATCGATAATCAGAAATCCAATCATGAATGATGTTGGAATGGCCAACCCTACCAGAAGGGCGGACCGCATACCGAGGGCGGCGACCACAACAATCATAACCAGGGCAATGGCGGTCATGATCGAAGATTGCAGAGAACCAAGGACTTCAAAGATGAATTTTGATTCGTCCAGTGAGTAGTTGATTTCGACCGCATCCGGCCAGTTCTTGGAAAACTCTTCCGTGACCCGGCGAACCTCCCGGTTGTTCTCGATGACGTTAGCGCCGATGCGTTTGATCACCTGCACCGCAATGGCCGGTTTGCCATTGTAGCGGCTGAATGAATCCGCGTCTTTAAATGTCCGCCGGATAGTCGCGATATCGGAAAGGGTGACAACACTGTCCCCGGATGTCTTGATCGGCAGATTGTAGACATCGCGAGCAGTCTCAAACAGACCAGGGACCTTGATATTGAACCGGCCTTTTCCCGTATCCAGCCTGCCGGCCGCGACCAGCCGGTTGTTAGCCGTCACCACGTTGATGAGCTCGGTCTGACCGATATTGTAGGATTCAAGCTTGGTCGGATCGACAATCACTTCGAGGAGTTCTTCCCGATTACCGGCGAGCCGGGCTTCGAGCACACTGGGAAGGGCTTCAATGCGATCCTGCAATTTTCGCGCATGATTATAGAGAGTTCGCTCCGGCACATCGCCGGACAAGGAAACGACAAGCACTGGAAACAGGCTGAGATTTATTTCATTAACGCTCGGTTCTTCAGCATCTGTCGGGAGTTCGCTTTTGGCCTCATCAACCTTTTCCCGCACATCGACAGCGGCATCGGAAAGGTCGACGTCAATCTTGAACTCGACGATGATACCTGCATGACCCTCGCTGGCGATCGCGGTTATTTCTTTTAGGCCCTCCAGGCCCCGCAGGCGCGTTTCCATCGGTTTCACCAGCAACCGCTCCGCATCTTCGGGAGAAATGCCCTGGTGGGTTATGGAAATGTAAAAGACCGGAACTTCAATATCCGGATTAGCTTCCTTGGGGATGGTGATATAAGTGAATATGCCGGCAAATACCATGACCACCATCAGTGTCAGCACGGTACGCGGTCGCGACAATATTGTTTCGAGCCAGAGCATCATGGCATTGAGGTCCTAGTTGATTTTTTGGCTGACGGCGGTTGCCGATTCGTCATCGCTGGTGCGGACTTTCTGTCCGTTTACAACATAGTCCTGACCGACCGTAATGATGCGCACGGATTCCGGGAGACCGGCGATCCAGACACCCTTGTTGCCATCGGACAATATCCGGATCGGAACAAACTTGACCCGTGAGTCCGCGGTTACGATACGGACACCAATTTTTCCCTGATCGTTCAGTGACAGGAGGGCCGGTGATATCTGGTGCGCGGGGGCGGAGGGCAGTGGAATTCTGATATTAGCGGTTACGCCATTGCGAACACTGTTATCCGGGTTCTGCACTTCGATCTCGATGCGGAATGTTCGTGTATCCGGATTGGCCGATCCCGATACGAAACGAATGGTGCCTTCAACGGTTTCTCCGGTAACGAGATTGGCAAAGGCCGGCATTTCCGTTTTCAGGAGGGCGATGGAGCGTTCCGAGACCGTACCGACAATCAGCACGGGGTCAAAAGTCACGATCATGGCACAAGGGTCGCCGACATTAAGATAATCACCGACTTTGGCCATTTGCTCTTCGACAATACCTTCAAACGCCGCTTTGATTTTTGTGCGTTCGAGGTCCAGTTCCGCCGCTTCGAGATCCGCCTGGGCAGAATCGAGCTGAGCTTTGTCCGTCTTAACCCGCAGCATCCCGGTAAACCCCCGGCTTTCGAGTTTTGACGAAGCATTCAGGTCGGCCTTGGCTTTTTCCAGTTGCGCCACAGTGCGGACAATCTGGGCCGATCGCGCGCCTGGTTCAAGTTGACAAAGAATGTCACCCTCGCGAACTCTTGATCCCTTGATGGCCGGCAACTTCTGAACGATACCAGCAGTTTCAGCTTTGGCATGAACCGTAGAGACCGCTTCGGTACGTCCGCGCAGTTGCAGGAAATTTTCTCTGGTTTTGGCTTTGATTGTCTCGACTTTGACAAGGAAGAGGTCAGGGGTTTTTGACTTGTCCGCCGATAGTTTCGGATTGCCCGAACCGTCAACAGAAGAATTTGAAGAATCGACTTCGCCGGTTCTATTTATGGTCGCATCGGCTCCCGAAATTACCTTCTGTCGGAATTCCGGATTGGAGAGAAACCATCCTCCGACCAATAGTAAAAAGAACAGGGCCCACAAATAAGAAGGTCTGATCCCGCGTCTTTTGCTGACCGGTTTATTTTCGTTTTCTGTCGTCATGGCGTTCAGTCCAGTTGTCTTTCCTTGTTCATAACGTACGAGATGTGGCCATTGGATTGCATTTATTCAACGCCAATCAAAATTCAGTATCTGCAATCACCGGCAGTGACACCTATTGTGCCGCTACTTCCGGCCAAATCTCCGGAGAATTTTCCAGCAAATGTTTGTTTTCTTTGACATATTCGAGGGCTGCTTTATGCAGGGCCACACCATATCCAATGGCAAACTGACTGCCCGGATGGCAGCACTGCTCGGCAGCAGATTCAAGTCGTTCCAAGCCTTCCCGGAGCCGTTGAACCTGGGTCGAAACGAGATTATTCAGGGTGTCTGTCTCGAGATAGGCACTGTAGAGGCAAACAAACAAGAACTCTGACTTGAATATATCGGGTTTGGTTTCTTCATGCAGGGCTGCGAACAGGGCGTCACGACCCCGGTCGGTAATGGAGTAAATCTTGCGTGACGGTTTCCCTTCCTGGGTCTCCTCCCGCCAGATCAATAAACCTTCATCCGTCAGCCGGTTCAGCGTGGGATAAATCGACCCGTAACTGGCTTCAATAAAGTGATTGAAGCGCCCTTCAGCAGCCAGTTTTTTGATTTCGTAACCCGTGACATCTTCAAAAAACAGAATGCCAAGGCATAAAGTACGTATATTCATGTGAAATTCCGGTTTTGGTCCGGTCCTGGTCTCCAAAAGGGCAATCTATTCAACGTCTATATATATTGGTTTGATATAGACGATTTCAAGGCGAAATTAACTATTGTTTTGAGCCAAGTTGTCCAACATGTGGAATCATGATCAACCCGAAGGGATCACGGAAATACGGGCAGCGGTGCGCAGCGAAACTTCCGATCAATAATTAACGTCGACATCCCGATTTCAGCATGTCGAAGGCAACAAATGGGCTCGAAAGTTGTCTTGGACAAATTTCCTATTACCCACAATCTGAAAATTTATTTGATGATTTGATTTCGCTTGCCAGAAAATTCCAAACTAAGATTTGGTCTAATATTTGACGGTCAAACTGTACAGCTTGCAATCCATAAAAAGAGTGTCCTCGGTGTGATGAGACGGGTACATTCAAGAATCAAAATAAATAAAATGTGAATAAGCTATGGGCAACTTCTAAATAGATTCGATCTTAT
>JBPCWG010000509.1:0-15872 GCA_051009705.1 Methyloligellaceae bacterium
AATCTTCCGACACGCACAGTATCGGAAAGTTGCGTGAAAACGATAACGATAATCGAGACTTCGACCAGCTCGATGACACCTTTAATAGGTGCCGTGTATCCGGTGAATGAGAGTGTTCTCCCTGCAGCGTCTGCGCATACAAGAACTACAAGCAGAAAAACCCATACAGATCCGATGCTGTTCGAAAAGACAATAATTTTGTCCAGCAGCTGGATTACTGCTGGACGTTGATCAAAGAGAGGCTCAACCGGCGCCTTATCTGGCTCAAAATTTTCCGACATCAGTTAAGCCTCAATCAAAGTTGTGTGTGTCGTACCGACGACTATTTGTCCCAGTCACGCAACGGCTTTTCACCAGCTGCTCTTAACTCGGCCATGTAGTCTGCAAGAATCTTCTTGCCGGGAACGCCTTTTTTCTCAAGTCGATCGGCCCAGGCCTGAGCAACGTTCGGCATATTCTTTGCCCAATCGAGACGCTCATCCTGAGTTACGGTGACAACTTTACCACCGCTCTGCTCAAACCACTTCATGCTGCTGCTGGCGCGATTCATAGAAACTTTCGCAATGTGATCACGATAATCGACAGCAACTTCCTGAATGACTTTTTTCACATCTCCAGGCAGTTTGGCCCAGGTTTGCTTATTGGCAGTAACAACTTTTGACGCCACGGTACCCAGATCAGCTTTCAGCATGTAAGGGGCAACCTCACCAATCTTGAATGTTTGTGCGGCTTCGGGCCAAACCATAGCCGCATCAACAACACCGGTTTTGATGTTGTTGTAATATTTGGGCAGTGGCCCTTTAACACCCACGGCACCAACATTCGCCACATAGAGCTGATTGGAACCCGCCAGACCGATTTTCACACCTTTGAGATCCTGAACGCCTTTCAGCGGTTTTTTCGAATAGATCTGATAGGAATCGAGAACGGCGCCACTGGCGAGATATACCTGGTTGTGTTGATCAAAAGCCTTTTTGAAATCAGGATATTTCGCAGCCATTTTGTCAATGGTACGCGCCAGGATCAGCGGATTTGTTGTCGAGAAAGGCGTGGCATAAGACAAGCCCTGCAACGGCACTTTGTCAGAATGGAAAACCGTCGTTACGACGCCGATATCTCCCAGACCTTTTTCAATACCGCTCAGAACACCCCGGGGTTTGACGATCTGACCGCCAAAGGCTTTGTTCCATTTGATTTTGTACTTGCCGGCCTTTGCCAATCGCTTGTCGACTTCAGGAATGAAGTAGTCGGCAAACTCTTTAACCCACATTGACTTCAGCGGGTAGCCATCCAATGCAGTTAATTTGATGGTCTCCTGGGCGCTGACTTGGGCAACGGAAAGCCCGGATATTCCAACCACCATGGCCGAAATAATCGGTAAACTAAGTCTTTTCATACTTTTTCTCCCTTTTTACGCTTTCGTCCTTCCCAAGAATTTTCCTGGGGAACTCGATGTGAAATTGCGTGTAGTCCATGATGACTAGAACTATCAATCGCAACACATGTGGGGCATCATACCACCACAATTCCCGTAAGATTATGAAAATACTCTGGTTCGACATTTACGAGACCCATATTGGGTCTCAAAAAATTGGATCTATTCCCTTATTCTACAGGTAGCTAAGGGTCAGAGTTTCAAAAATCTTCGAATTTCGTAACTAATAAATTTCTCCTGCACATGTAACCGGCGCCAATAACGATTTATGCTCATTGGGCCGGGCTATTCCGCGGCTTCTGTTTGTTGCTCCGGCTCTTCATCAATCACCGGATTGCGCAGCGTGCCCAGACCTTCAATTTCAATTTCCATGATATCGCCGGGTTTCATAAACACCGGCGGATTGCGCGGATATCCAACCCCTGCGGGCGTACCCATGGCGATGTGATCGCCGGGTTCCAGGGTCATTATTTCGGACAGGATTTCAATTGTTTTAGCCACCGGGAAAATCATATTCGCCGTATTCCCATCCTGTAATACGGTGCCGTTTAGACGGGAAATCATGCGCAATCCGTGGGCTCCTGCAGGAACTTCATCCGCGGTTACGATGGCCGGGCCGACGGGACCTGTACCATCAAAATTCTTGCCCGCTGTCCATTGATTTGACTTTCTCTGATAGTCGCGAACAGATCCGTCATTGAACACGCTATAACCGAACACACAGTCTAAAGCGTCTTTTTCGGAAACGTGCTTGCACTTCTTGCCGATTATGACCATCAGCTCGGCTTCATAATCAAAGTAATGGGAACATTTTGGACGGATCAGAGGCTGCGTATGGCCAATGAGAGAACTTGCGGTTCTCATGAACAGGGCGGGATAGTCCGGGATCGGATTTCCACCTTCCTTTGCATGATCGGTGAAATTCAATCCCATGCACAAAATTTTCGGAGGTTTGGGAACTGGCGGTAAGAATTCAACATCATCGAGAGAGACATGCGCTCCCTGCGCATGTGTATCCTCCACCTTTCGAAGCGCTTCGATCGCTTCTGCGCCTTGGGAAATTATTGCGAGCAAACTACCGGGTAAATTCGCATCGGCTTTTGCCAGATCAATTATATAGTCGTCTTTTAGCAGTCCGACAGAATTTCCAGAATCACTCCGGTAGGAGACCAGACGCATTCACTGTTCCTAAATTTTGAATCCAAACACTATCAGGGGTCATAAAGAATGAAAATCTGCAGAGATTCAAGTTAATTTTATCGATTTTATCGGTAATTTGGATATATTCTCGATTAATATGAATAATTTTTTCACCAATTGAAAATTTCAATGAGTATTCGGCCGACACGAGGCCAACCATAAAAAGGATGAGGAGGCGACTATGGGCAAGTGGATTGACTATGTAAACGGCGCAAAATCCAAGGGAGTGATGGCGAAAACACTTTTCATGGTGCGCATGCGCCCGATTGTACCCCTGGAAGAACTTGGCGAGACGGTTCCCGATCACCTTGCCTATCAGAAACAGCTGGAAGAAGACGGCATATTGTTCGCAGCTGGTCCTCTCGGGGACGATACGGGAGAAGATTATTCCGGTGAAGGGCTGATGATCTACAATGTCGAGTCGATCGACAAGGCGAAACAAGTGGCAGGACAGGACCCAATGTGTCTGGCGGGTAAGAAGGCTCCTGAAATCAGACCTTGGCTCCTGAATGAAGGGCGCATGACCTTCGATATCAAACTCTCTCTCAAGAGTTCAGATCTCAACTAGTTCATGTTCCAATTCTGAACGGCAAACCTTCGCTTTGGTCGCACGGAGATATCGACCTTTGGCAAGGTTCTGTCTGCCCCCATACGCAGTGTCCATACGGGTGCCCTGAGTTTCAGGCGCGCCGCCCGTTGCCTATTCTCAGCTATATGATCTCTTAATGAAATTGAATTTCATGATGTGCACCCGGAAATCATTGTCCAATGCCCGGCTCGACGATATGCTGCAACTCGCAAACAAGTTTAATGGCCGGTAGTAGCCGAGGAAATTGTAGAGAGAACGAGATGACAAAAAAAATTAATCGCGATGATATGAGCGCCGCCGCAGAGAAATACAAGAACTGGGGAAAATGGGGTGAAGATGATGAGATTGGCACGCTAAACTACACGGACCCTGCCGATATTGTTGCAGCTGCTCAGCTGGTGAGAAAAGGCAAGGTGTTATCGCTCGCTCTCAACTATGATGAAAACGGTCCCCAGGGCGCAAAATCGACCTACCCTTCCATGGGGAGGATCAATCCCCTGCATACGATGCTTCGCACGGGAACCGACGCGTATTCCGGCGTCCTCGACAAGAGAGGTATTCGCGCAGCCGATGACATGGTTGTCATCCCGCTGCAATGCGGCACCCAGTGGGACGGCCTCGGACATGTTTTTTACGAAGACTATATGTGGAACGGTTATGACTGCCGGGAGGTGACGTCTGCCGGCGCTCAGAAATGCGGCATTGAAAAAACTAAAAATAAGATGGTGGGGCGTGGGGTCCTCCTCGATATCCCGCGGTCCAAGGGACTGGATGTTCTTGAAGACGGCTACGGCATCACCAATCAGGATCTGGATGACGCCGCAACATTTCATGGCCTTGAAATAAATCGGGGGGATTTCGTCATTGTCCGCACCGGCCAGATGGAAGCCAAACTGAAAGCAGGAAGCTGGGACGGTTATCCCGGCGGAAACGCACCGGGTTTCTCTTTTGAAACCCTGGAATGGATTCAGGACAGGGAAATTGCAGCGATTGCCAGTGATACCTGGGGGTGCGAAGTCCGGCCCAACGAGTCTGAAAAAGGAATTAACCAGCCTTGGCACTGGATCACAATTCCCATTATGGGCTTGACAATGGGTGAAATATTTTTTCTCGGTGATCTGGCCGATGATTGTGCGGAGGATGGCGTTTACGAGTTCATGTTCGCGGCACCTGCGTTGCCGATAACCGGGGCCGTCGGATCTCCCACCAATCCATTGGCGATCAAATAAAAATTTCACACACGAATTTGGACAATTTGTGCCTTGGACAACAAAGCAGAGGAGTCGAGACATGAACACTTCCACCGGTGCCAGGGTTATGGCCGCTCTGCTTGAAGCCTATGGTGTGACCCATATTTTCAAGGTTCCCGCGGTTCTCAGGCGAACAATGGTTGAACTTGAAGAACACACGGACATCAAACGCCTGCATGTACACTCTGAAAAGTCCGCGGCCTATATGGCCGATGGCTACGCCAGGGCCACGGGCCGGCCCGGCATCTGCATGGCCCAGGTTATCGGCGCACTGAATATCGCCGCCGGATTGAGGGATGCCTATCTGGCCCATTCGCCGGTTATCGCGTTCACCGGCGGGCGAGATCCCGGTTCCAAATTCAGAAAAGTTTACCAGGAAGTCGACGATGTGCCCGCTTTCGAACCGGTAACGAAGTTTAACGCCACCGTCGATTCGGCGGAACGCTTCCCGGATATGGTAAGACAGGCCTTTCGGGTTGCAACATCCGGATGCCCGGGACCCGTGCATTTGCAGTTTCGGGGCAATGAAGGCCAGGTGGATTCAGAGCCCTGTGCATTCGATGACATGGCCGAGGAACTTTTTAAGTCTGTTCCCGCTTTTCGGCCGAGCCCCGAGCTGACAGCTGTCAAGCAGGCTCTCGCCCTGCTGCAAGAGGCAAAACAGCCCGTTATTGTCGCCGGTGGCGGTGTCCGCGCTTCCGGAGCGGCGATGGAACTCGTTGCGCTCGCAGAAAAGCTTGCAATCCCGGTTGTCACATCGCTGAACGGAAAAGATACAATTCCCGGGACTCATCCCCTGTCCATTGGCGTCGTCGGCACCTATTCGAGAGCAGCCGCCAATCAAACCGTCCTTGAATCCGATCTTGTATGTTTCATTGGAACCGAAACCGGAGGGATGACCACGCATTTCTGGCAGATCCCGGAAGTTGGCGTCGATGCCATACAAATCGATATTGAACCGGAAAATCTCGGGCGCAATTATCCCGTGAAAGTTGCCATCCAGGGGGATGCAAAAACCACATTGAAACTGATGCTTGAAAATCTGGATACCGATACCGCCGGACAGCGGGATCCCTGGATTGAACGGACGACAGAAATCAAACGGCAATGGCGCGATAAATTCGAAACCCTGCTGACATCCGATGCCTTGCCCATGCGGCCGGAACGACTTTGCAGGGAACTGACCGACCATCTTCCTGAAGATGCGTTTGTCGTTGTTGACACGGGTCATGCAGGCATGTGGATGGGCGGGATGTTCGATCTGCGCAGCAACACCCAGAACTATGTGCGCAGTGCCGGCCATTTGGGGTGGGCGTTTCCGGCAAGTTTGGGCGTCAAATGCGGTCTCCCGGACCGCCCGGTCATTTGTTTCACCGGCGATGCCGGATTCTGGTATCACATCGGCGAAATTGAAACTGCGGTGAGGTGGAACATTAATGCCGTGATCCTTGTGAACAACAATTCCTCGGGCAATCAATCGAAGCGCGGTTTTGACCGCGTCTATGGCGGTGAGCAAACCGATCAGGCGCGGGAACTCTGGACATTCACACGTGTCAACTTTGCCCGCATTGCCGAGGAAATGGGAGCTGTCGGCATTAGAGTCGAAAAACCTGGCGAATTGGCGGATGCTTTGCACAAGGCTTTTTCGCTGAATAAGCCGGTAGTACTCGACGTTGTTACGGATATTGATGCGCTTGCCCCGATTGTCGAGTTGTAATTGTTCCCAGGGTCCGTTAAGTGGTTTCTTATATGAGACCACCAGCCACAAGTGCCTCTGAAACTCAAACCATCAGCACGCTGCTGATGGTTTTGCTTTCTATGAACGCATTCATCGTCTCTGCCGTCCTTCGGGTCGTCGATACGCTTATCCCGTCCATCTCCGCAGATTTTCAGGTGAGCGCTGGCGAAATTTCAATCATTGTTACCGGATTTGCCATCGGGTTCGGTATGTCGACGCTTGTTCATGGAGGACTGGCTGACCGTTTTGGAAAACTGAGAATCATTGCCGCCGGAGCCATGCTGGGCGGTGTATTTACAATGCTGTGCGGCTCGGCCGAGAATTTAACGACGCTCACGATCTATCGGTTTTTCTCCGGAGTATTCATTTCCGCCTGCGTGTCCATTTCAATGGCTCACATTGCCGACAACGTTGCTTATCAATTCAGACAGGCCGCCATTGGACGATATCTGACAGGTATCATGTTCGGGACATTCTTTGGCGGTATGTTGGGAGGATTGATCATCGATTGGGTCGGCTGGCAGGCTGTATTTCTTGTATACGGTTTTGTCGCCTTTCTGTCGGGTCTTGCAATTGATGCGTATCACAGGCGCTCTTCGAAACAACCAAAACCGATTTCCAGCACTTCCCTGAGCCTTTCCAATTATTTGAACGTATTTCAAAAAAAGTCGGTCCAGCGCGTCTGTGCGATAACCTTTGTGGAGGGAATCGTATTTTTTGGAACTTCGGCGTTCCTGGGCGCTCTAATTCAAAACCGGTTCGACACCAACTACCTGACTGTCGGTATTTTACTCGGCTGTTTTGGAATTGGTGGCCTGGTTTACACCTCTCTTGTAAAGCAGTTTGTAAAATACCTGAACGAAATTCAGTTCGTCCTGATCGGCGGATTGACCGTCAGTGCAACAATTCTGGCATTTGCCTTTGTAAATACGACTTGGCCGCTGGCATTCCTGATGGGATTTATGGGATTTGGGTTCTACATGATGCACAACACACTGCAAACCAAGGCCTCGGAAGCTTCTCCCGCCAACCGAGGTATTGTGATGGCATTGTTCTCTTCCGCAATATTCTTAGGTCAGTCCGTCGGTGCAGTCCTGGTCGGTCATTTGATCGACTATCTGGACTATACGATCACATTTCTTTTGAGTTCGATTGCATTCACGATCATCATTTTATGGTTCGCACACCAGATTCCAAGCGGGGTACTGGGGAGTGAGTTCAGGAAATAGGGCTGTTCCCGCGATTTGCCGACGACCTGGAATGAATTGAGTGGATGGATTTTCCGCAGATTGCAGATAAGTCAGGCCCTGATGGATCCCTGTTGTAGCGATTGTATCGGTGATCGGAATTACACGATCGGCAATCCTGCAAACACCATTTTCATTGGAAAATAAATTTTATGCAATCGATTGCATAACCGCGATTTCTGGGTTATAGTGGCTTATAGTTGAATTTTTTAGATGCCCATCATCCACGATGAAAAATATTACCCGATGGAGATGATCGAGGCTAATTTTCGGGAGGAAAATATCAGTAATGTCTATAGATGCACTTGAGCCTAAAGCTGTTAAATCATCAACCATAGACCCTGAGGCGGAAGCGGTCGCCCTGAATCCACAGTACAATTGGGACCGGGCAATTCCCTCATTTGGCGCCATGAATGTCGATACGGAGCAACGTGTCGACTTCAGACGAATGCATGATTACCGACTGGCAAGGACACGACAGGCACTGAGAAATTCAGAATGCGGTGCCCTGCTTATGCTGGATCCGAACAATGTACGTTACCTGACGAGTTCCAAGATCGGCGAATGGTCCCGGGATAAAATGACATCATTTGCCATGTTGCCCGGCGATGGTGAGCCGATTTTATGGGATTTCGGTTCCGCCGCTTACCACCACAAACTTTACATGCCCTGGCTTCAGCCGGACAATTGCCGGGCCGGGAATCTGGGGTTGCGTGGAACAATACCTCCGCACTTTGGACTGATGGAATACCACGCCAAGGAATTCGCAGCGATATTAAAGGAAAACGGCGTTGCCGATGCCCCTGTCGGTGTAGATCTGATTGAACCGGCCTTCCAGCATGAGCTCGAAAAACAAGGCATTAAAATTGTCGACGGCCAGCAAATCATGCTGGAAGCCAGAGAAATCAAGAATGCCGACGAGATTGCTCTGCTGAACCGGGCGGCGGCCATGGTCGATGCGGTTTATCACATGATCTCGGAAGAGCTGAAACCGGGTATTCGCGAGAATGATATTGTCGCGAAAGCAAACAAACTGCTCTACGAGCTGGGCTCGGATGACGTTGAAGCCATCAACGCTATTTCCGGCGAGCGGTGCAGCCCCCATCCCCATAACTTTACCGACCGCATGATCCGCCCCGGTGACCAGGCTTACTTCGATGTCCTGCAATCCTATATGGGTTATCGGACCTGCTATTACCGAACATTTAATGTGGGGAAAGCGACCCCGGCTCAGCACGATGCCTACAAAAAGGCGCGTGAATGGGTGGATTCAGCGATACAATTGATTAAACCGGGTGTCTCGACGGATAAAGTCGCAGCGGTCTGGCCAAAAGCCGAAGAATTCGGATTCCCGAGTGAACTCGACGCCTTCGGTTTGCAGTTCGGTCATGGACTTGGCACCTCTATTCATGAACGGCCCATCATCAGCCGGCTCGTGTCTCTTGATAACCCGATGGAAATCAAGGAAGGCATGGTCTTCGCCCTGGAGACGTTCTGCCCGGCGACCGATGGGTTCTCCGGTGCGCGGATTGAGGAGGAAGTCGTTGTGACCAACGATGGATGCCGCCTGATCAGCCTGTTCCCCGCTGAAGAACTGCCCATCGCCAATCGATATTAGTGTTTGTCGAAGTTTAACTTCCGCCCGGACAGATTGATGTCCGGGTGGAAGTTGACCCAAATTGTGTCTCAACGAAACAAAATAATCCAATATGCAAAACGAATTAAACCAATCGGCGTCATCGCTTGCAAATGACGATATCGGTACGGAAAACAGGCTCGAGCTTTTTCGCTTGCAGGTTGAAATCCGCAATGCCGAACAACGTGCTTATGATCTGTTTCTCCAGAACCTCGTCAAGGGAACCAGTCACCTGTCCCTGGGCCAGGAAGCTATAGCTGCCGGCGTCGCCGTGGCCATGGAACCCAACGATTTGAGCTTTTGCACCTATCGCGGCCATGCCCATACGCTGGCACGCGGTGTTCCCTCCGAACTCGTGCTCGGCGAATTGATGCAAAAAGACAATGGTCTCATGCGCGGTAAGGGCGGATCCATGCATCTTACTTCCGTCGAACACGGTGTGATGGGCAGTTATGCGATCATTGGCGCGCACCTTCCCATTGCCTGTGGCGCTGCGTGGCGGGCCCAGTACCGGGGGGACAATGATGTGTCGGTCTGTTTCTTTGGCGACGGCACGACGAATATCGGCGCCTTCCATGAAGCCCTGAATTTCGCTGTTATCTGGAAACTGCCCGTGGTGTTCGTTTGCGAGAACAATCTGTACATGGAATACACGCCCATTGGCGATGTGACAGCGGTTGAACATCCGGCTGCGGATCGAGCCTGTGCTTATGGACTGGAGAGCATTGTCATCGATGGCAACGATGCAGATGTCGTCTACCGGACGATGAAAACAGCCTTCTCCAAGGCCCGGGAAGGCGGTGGCCCGTCGCTGATCGAGGCCATGACCTACCGGCATAGCGGACACTCCCGAGCCGATCCCGCCAAATATCGCCCCGAAGGCGAACTGGAAAAATGGAAAGAGCGGGACCCGATCAAAATCTATCGTGAGCGGCTTGCCCAGTTTGGCATAAGCGAAGCTCAGATAAAGGAAATCGAAGAAGATTCTATGAAACGCATAGACGAAGCGACCGAAAAGTGTAAGGCCGCGCCCATGCCACCTGAAGATATCATGGCAACCGATGTCTACGCTGATGGAGGTTGGGCATGGCGGAACTAACTTATCGCGAGGCGGTTGCCCGGGGCATTGCCCAGGAAATGGAGAGAGACAATGATGTTGTCTTTCTCGGTGAAGATGTCGCTGCGGCCGGAGGGGTTTTCAAAGCCACCGAAGGATTGATGGATAAATTCGGACCCCTCAGGGTTCGGGATACCCCGATATCCGAACAGGCGATTTTGGGGGCGGCCATGGGCGCCGCCATGACCGGGTTGAAACCAATCGCGGAAATCATGTTTTCAGATTTCATAGCCGTTTGTTTCGACTATATAGCCAACGAGTTTCCGAAATCCCGCTACATGACCAATGGACAGGTTAAGTGCCCGCTCGTTGTTCGCACGGGTAATGGCGGTGGTGCCCGGTTTGGCGCTCAGCACAGTCAAAGCGTTGAAAACTGGGCGATGATGATACCCGGTTTGAAAGTTGTCGCACCTTCGTCACCAAACGATGTTGTCGGCCTTCTCGCCGCTTCTGTCAGAGATCCGGATCCCGTAATTTTCTTTGAACACAAATCGCTTTATGCCACCAAGGGCGAGGTTCCCGATGGTGAAATTATCGACCAGCTGGGGACAGCTAAAATTGTTCGACAGGGAAAAGATGCGACGATATTGGCTCTCGCCTTAATGGTTCCCCGCGCCCTTGAGGCGGCGGAGAAACTTGGCCAGGAGGCAGGCATAGATTGCGAGGTCATTGATGTTCGATCACTGGTTCCTCTCGATATGCAGACGATTCTGACCTCTGTGGCCAAGACCGGCCGGCTGTTTACGGTCGAAGAAAATCCTCGCTTGTGTGGCTGGGGTGCAGAGATCACCTCCATCGTTGCGGACGAAGCCTTCTACGATCTGGATGGCCCCCTCATCCGCATCACGACGCCGCACATTCCTTTGCCGGCCGCGGACAATCTGGAAGATCTGGCACTGCCTTCGGTCGACCGGATTTTTGCAAAAATACAAACAACGATGAATTGACGGGAACTGCTGCAATGGAAGTATTGATGCCGCAGCTCGGCGAAACAGTTGCTGAGGGTAAAATCAGCACCTGGTTTAAAAACGTCGGCGACAAAATCGAAGCCGGTGACACATTATTCGAGGTCGAAACCGATAAAGCAACAATGGAAGTGGAGGCAACCCAGTCCGGCTTCCTGACTAATGTCAACTTTTCGGAAGGTGAAACCGCCGCCGTGGGAACCGTCATTGCCGTCATTTCCGACAGTGCCGATGCGGCCGGTAATTCGTCGGCGCAGACTTCGAAAACAGAACAGTCAGATGAGGGCGACACCGGTGGGGCGGAAGATATTCTGATGCCGCAACTGGGTGAGACGGTTGCGGAAGGCAAAATCAGTGCCTGGTATAAGTCGGTGGGCGATCAGGTCGCTGCCGGTGAAAAACTGTTCGAAGTCGAAACCGACAAGGCAACAATGGAAGTTGAAGCAACGGTTGCGGGCATCCTGTCGGACATTGTTATCCAGGAAGGTGAGGCCGGCCCCGTAGGCGCGATCGTTGCACGCATCGGCGGCGGCGCCGGAAGTTCATCAGCGAAACACGAAGCGCCGAAACAGACGACGCCATCGATTGACCTGAACCGTTTTCGCCCGACCAGCCAGCCGGCTTCCGGTCACCTGGATCCCTTCAATGAGGTCAAAACACCGGCCTTGATTCGAATTCCCGGAAAAATTCCAGACGGAATTAAAATGACTCCCGTCGCGAAACGGATGATCCAGGCGAATGGGGTCGATGCAGTCAGGCTTTCCTCTTCCGTACTTGCGAGGGGCGGTAGCCGAATTGCCAAAAAGGATGTCGTTGAATTCCTGAACAGTGGGCAGGCAACAAGCATTGCGGCGGCGAAACCGGAATTCCTGAAAGTGAAGCCGGGGCCAAACGATGAAGTTGTGGAACTTAACCGGTTTAGAAAAATCACTGCGGAACGTCTCGCGACATCCTGGCAAACAGCCCCTCATGTTTATCAGGCCGTCGAAATAAACTTCACGTCACTCAATAAAACACGACTTGAGCAAAAAGACTCCTACAAGCAGCGACATGGAACGTCCCTGACATTCCTGCCATTTATCGTTCGGGCGACGGCAATGGCACTACGGGATTTTCCGCATGTGAATGCAAAGTTCGACGGTGAAAACCTAGTCGTCGGAAAAGAGATAAACGTTGGTATTGCCATCGACCTGGATGGTAACGGTCTTGTCGTCCCGGTCATACACAACACCGATGAGATGAACGTGCCGGGCATAGCCAGTGCCATAAATCGGCTCGTTGAAAAAGCTCAGGAAAGCAAGCTGGCGCCGTCAGAGTTCGAAGGCGGAACTTATACAATTTCCAACAATGGCAGCTTCAACACCTTGATGACAACGCCAATCATCAACGCGCCACAGGTCGCTATTCTCTCGACTGATACGATCCGGAAGCGTCCGATAATTGTCGGAACGGGTGACGATGAGAAAATCGTACCAGGGCTGTTGGGCGTTGTTGGTCAGTGTTTTGACCACCGTGCTTTCGATGGCGCTTATTCAGCGCGTTTTCTCAATCGGCTCCGGGAAATTATAGAAACGAGAGACTGGTCGCGGGATTTCGACTAGTTTTGTACAGCAACCCCGCCGACCGTGATTCAATTCGAAAGATAAAAGGAAATCTTGCCGTTGAGAGATTGCGAATACAAACTGTGAATGCTAAATTACAAACGTTTGCATAAACAGGTTTGACTAACATTCCGAACTCTCTGGAATAATCAGAGCGACGGGAAAAGTCTCGAATACGGAAGAGTCATTCGTTAAAAACAGGGAGAATTTTCAAGTGAATAACAAACATACCTTGGGCTGGATCGGTATGGGCCGCATGGGATATCCAATGGCCGAGAAACTGGTTGATGCCGGTAACAATGTCTCCCTGTGGAACAGAACACGCGCTAAAGCGGAACCCCTTGCGGAAAAAGGGGCCAATCTCGTCGACAACCCTTCCGACCTCAGTTCCGTCGATATTCTGTTCACGATGGTTTCTACGGGTGCTGACCTGAATCAGGTCCTTTTCGGCGACAATGGAGTTCTAAGCGGCAATGGAAGTTCTTCTCCCAAAATCATTGTCGACTGTTCCAGCATCGGCGGTGATGAGTCTGTGGTCTTTCGGGAGAAATTCGCCGAACGCGGCGCCGAGTATATTTCAGCACCGGTCAGTGGTAACGGCAAATGCGTCAAGGCAGGCAAGCTCAGTGTGGTTGCCTCAGGCCCGGAAGCGGCATTCAATCAAGCCAAACCCTATCTCGAAACATTCGCCCTGCGCGGTGTGTCGTATGTCGGGGAAGGGGAACTCGCAAGATTTTGCAAAATCGCCCACAATGTGATGTTGGGTGTCGTCATTCAGAACCTGGCAGAAATTACAATTCTTGCCCAGAAAGCAGGGGTTCCGAGACACGCCTTTCTCGATTTCATGAACAATAGTGTGATGGGTTCAATTTTCACACGTTACAAATCCAATGCGCTTGTCAATCTGGACTGGACGACAACTTTCACACCGCCCCTCCTGAGAAAAGACCTGGATCTGGGACTCAAGTCCGGACGCGAACTGGATGTACCTATGCCGGTAACAGCGGCAACCCGCGAAGCCTTGCAGGCACATTTCGGCGCGGCACAACTCAAAGACGATCCGGATGCTTATCTGCAGGCAGATTTCTCGGCTATTCTTGAAACCGTGGCACTTGCTGCGGGAGTATCCCTGAAACCCGAGGACGTACCGATTCCGACAGGCCTGGAAGTACCTGAAAAGAAATAGTCAGTTCAGTTCGGTCTGCAGGTGAGGATATTTCTCGGTCAGCAACGAACCGTGATAATAAGTCAGCTCGAACGCATCTTGCGCTTTGAGCTGCTCAAGCCAGTGGGCAACTGTCGGCTTGTCATCCCAGAATGATGTCAGATTAATATCTTCAAGCCGCACGATCACCGGCATGACGGCAATATCCGCCAGCGTAAACTGCTCTCCCATAAGCCATGGTCCGCCACTGGCGCTCATCGTGTCATGCATACGGACGACGGCCCTTTTCAGCCGGTCCATCGCCGCATTCATCTCGGATTCTGAAAAACCCTTGCGGCCCATGGTCAGTAAAAACTCCTTGCGCAGAGGTTTTGATTCTGCAAGGGCGATAAACTCCTCTTCACTCATGCTTCTGAAGTGAGGGAGAAAAGCAAGATTGTAAGATGGAAACCGGATAGCCGGCGTCGGGATCTCATCGATATAGGCAACCAGAGAACGCATATGCGCGCGTTTCAAAGGGTCCTGGGGAACAAGCCTTCTCGGTTTGGAAAACAGTTCATCCAGATACTGCATGATGACGGCTGAGTCGGTAACGATCTTGTCGTCATGGATCAAAGTCGGCACGACACCGTTGGGATTGAGTTTCAGATAATCCGGTTGCAGCTGCTCGCCTGAGAACAGATCGAGCTTGTGTTCAATGAATTCGAGGTTCTTTTCATTGAGCACAAAACGTACGCGTTGACTGCATGTCGATTGCGGCGCGTTGTAGAGTTCAAAATGGCTCACAATATTTCTCGCTCTTTGTCCAGACACGGTTCTTCCCGCACATCAGGTCGCGCGGGTCAGTATGGTTTGCATCCAGTCAGCGGATTGCGACCGGTACTTGTAGATACGGTTGTTGGCCACATGTCCGCCGTCCTCAATCATGTTCAGCACAACCTCTCCCGCAACTTCCTCGGACAGTCTCACGCAGTGCTCATAAGGAATCACCCCGTCCCGCTTACCGGCAACAATGTATATGGGACACTTGATCTGCTGCGCGCATTCTTTGAGTGTCATGCGATTGGCGATGCCCCGGGCCGCTTCTTCATCGTCAGCAAAGGATCTGGCGAGAAAGGCGGATTTTGTCAGATCCGGAATTTTGTCGAAGATCTCGCCCCAGTCGAAAGGCCCGGAAAGGGTTATGCAGGCCCTGATGCGGTCATGGAATGCGGTCGCCCTCGGTGCATAGTAGCCTCCAAGGCTGACCCCCCAGATCCCGATATTATCTTTATCCAGATCCGCGCGTTCTTCGACCCAGTCCAGCACAGCGCCGACGGGCTCCTCATATTCCGGACAAATCGGAAAGTCATATTCGCCCTCGCCCTGGCCGGGTCCGTCAAAAATCAGGGTCGCCAGGCCGCGATCCAGGAAAACCTGCTCATTACTGTGCATTTCTTCCTTGGCGGAATCGAGCCCCATGACCATGACGACAACCGGCGGTCGGTCGACTGCCACTGGTTTTCGCAAAATACCTTTCAGCGTCTTGCCTCGCCAGGGAATGTCTATTCGCTCTCCTGGTGGATCAAGAAAAGGTAAGGCATTCAGCCGGCTGGCAACCGCCGCCTTATGGGCCTTCTTCATCTGCTCGCGATCATGGACGAACAGGAACTTTCCAAAATGATAGCAAATCGCAGCCGTCGTATAATGTTCGCCTGCGCTCAACGAAAAACCTGACGCTTCCGCATCCCGGGCCAGTGAATCGTGAACTTCTCCCTTGGCAACCCAGGCCGAACACCAATCGTCCCAGGAGGTAAGTGAAGACGTTACGTCATTGAAATCAGCGAGCGGCACGCCGTTGCTGACCATACGCGCGGCCCAGTGCGACAGAGCAATCTGCAATCTTGGGTCTGTTGACATTATGCGTTGCGCTCCTGCCGGTACCACGGG
>JBPCWG010000510.1:0-6305 GCA_051009705.1 Methyloligellaceae bacterium
CGGCAATACTCGTTGAAACCGGACATCCCAAGGATTTTCCGGTCATTGAGCAGCAGATGATTACTGTACTCGAGAAACAGGATGTGCCGCTCAAACATCTATTTCTGACGCATCAGGAAACACCACATTCCGGTGGTCTGGGCCGAATGTTTGCACGGCATCCGGATCTTACTGTTCACGGTGACATTAGTGACTATCACATGGCCTTCCCGCAATATGCCGATCGTCTGCATCCCATGGAAATCGGAGATTGTATAGATTTAGGTGGACGCGAGTTTGTTGCTGCCGAACCGGTAGTTCGCGACCTTCGTACAAGCCTCTGGGGATTCGATTCCGGTGCCAGGGTGCTGTTTCCGGGAGATGGATTTGCGTACAGCCATTACCATTGGGATGGCCATTGCGGACAAATTGCAGAAGAGGCCGAATCCCTGGACCTCGTAGACACATCGGCTGTTTTTGCGGAGCTGGCGCTGTTCTGGACAAACTTCCAATCTATGGCACTTTACGCAGATCGGTTGGAGGAGTTGCTTAAGGAATTGCAGGTCGAGGTGATCGCTCCGACTCACGGACTACCGATTTTGAATCTCGAGCAGACGGTACCTAAAGTTCGTGAGGGTCTTGTAGCCGTCAGCGCCTAGGTAAGTGGTTCCGGACAAAGCTCTGAGAAACGCTGTCTATTTGCAACAGCCCAAGTTTGATTTTCCGGATTAAACAAATCTTTTGAGCGAGTCCGAGTGAATCAGCTATGACATTCCCTAGTTTTACAGTTGGAATTTTTTGAGTGATAATCTTTTCGATATTTTTGGGGTTTGGGGTGACAATTAAAAAACCTATGCCGGATTGGGCGCATCCGCGTGCAAGAATTGAAGGTTTGAAGCTTCAGATTGAAAAGGAGCTCCGGAACGACCCGCATTCGCCGATCGTGCAATTGTTACGAAACGAGCTTGAGAAACGTATTGCTGAACTTGAACAGGACAGGACTGGTGCAGGAATTGGCGTCGTATCAAGATCGCAGTCTCTCTGGACAACCTCCTGAATCTGGTCCAGTTTGAAATTCGCACATCTCTCTCTCTGATCGGCCTTTCCAAAGTTTGATGTCCCAATGTTCTTCGTATCAGGATGACTCATGAGCATCTCAGATCCCCTGTTTCTTGCGATCGTCTTCGGCTCCTATTTCCTTGGCAGTATGGTTAAAGGTGTCACCGGATTCGGTGCCATGCTCATTGCCGTACCCATCATGTCCCTGGCCGTGCCGCCAGCGGTAGCCATATCCCTCACCAGCGGTCCCGTGGTGGCGTCCAATCTTTGGCAGTTTATCGAATCCCGGGAAGGCAAACGGATCACCAAGCAGTTTTATCCCGTCATCATCACCATGATTCCCGGTAGTTTTATCGGCAGTTGGTTCCTGGCCAAGGGTGATGCCAGTTGGACAGCCGGTGCAATCGGCATCATGGTAGTGCTTTTCTGTCTGACTTACTTCTCGCCACTAAAATTCAGTTTTTCAACCGAACAGCAGAAATGGTCCGGACCAATCGTGGGAATATTGTCGGGACTGATTAATGGTGCCACTTTACTCGCCGGCTCCGTGTTGATTGCCTATCTGACGACGTTGCAATTGAGCAAAAATTTGTTCGTCGGAACAATTGCGCTGCTCTACCTCGCTGGCTCCATACCGGTCTATATGACTCTTTCATTTTATGGGCACTATACGACTCAAGAGGTCATAATTTCGGTCGCGCTCATATTTGTCGCATTTCTGGCGTTAAGGATCGGCAAATTTGTAAGAGACCGTGTTTCACAGATCGTATTTCAGCGCATTGTAATCCTGCTGTTGTTCTGTATTGGCGTGGGCTTGATTGCGCGAACCTTCTGACGTCCGCTTGCCGTATATAGTTCGCTCTCCGCATTGGCTTGGACAACAGGAATTTGCTACGCTTCACCCTGGGACACCCCGGGGAGGGTTGTAAAGATCTCGATTTGCTCGTTCGGTACGTCCGCTTTTTCGTGGGCCGGATAATCGATATGAATATGATTTCCGTCGGGATCAAATATATTCACCTGAATGATAGCGGCTTCCTCGACGGCAACGAGTTCGTATTTGACATCCTGATTTTTCAGGTGATCAACACAATCTTTCAATCCCATGGCCGAGAACGCGAAATGCTCGAGTTTTAAACCGTCGACGGGTTCTTCGTCGACACCGACCAGGTGCACCGTCGGCTTGTTGTCGCCGCTGTAGAGCCAGGCACCGGGGAACGGAAAATTAGGACGCCAACCTGCGCTCATTCCCAATACCCTGTCATACCATTCAATCATTTCGTCCAGTTTTGCTGTTCGGACATTCACATGTTCGAGCATCCCGATTTTCATACGTCTCTTCCCTTATTGTTAGTCCTGTTCGAAGTTCTCTTCGAATTCCATGTGTGTACAGACAATTTTCCAATATTGAACAGGTCTGTTACCCCGATTATTGCAAATTTGGCTGAATTTCTGACTGTTTACTCTCAAATGCGTCACTTTGTCCAAAATAATTGAAGGAATTGTGATGAGTTAGATCATGATTATTTACATATTTTGAGTCTAAGTGTTTCACAACGATGCTGAGCACCAAATTCTCAGGGCAATTACCTTCCGATTTAGAAATTTTTCATCGTCTCACTTTCTGACCTAAGAGGTACAAATGCCAAAATATATTATTGGTGCACTGATACTGATGCTGATTTTCAGCCTGCCTCTTGCTGCGGGATTCAAAAAGATTCAGGCTTTGGACGAGCCTGTTATCGAACACGCACTTCCGGAAACCAAATAGTCGCAGCTCAGTCGGAAGCCATTTGTTTCTACAAATTTTGAATTTGAAAGACTGCAAATTTGAAGTTACCAATTATTTTTAATTGGCTCCTTTGAATCGTCATTATATTGTATTGTTGAAACAGCGCGAAATTGGAGCGGGTGGTCATGCGGAACGAAGGCTGCCCCCCGTTAAAGCATAATCAAAAACAAATTTTCAGTTGGAGAATTATTATGAAAATTGGAGTCCCCACGGAAGTAAAAGTTCAGGAGTTTCGTGTTGGCCTGACACCGGCAAATGTACTTGAGTTGACAGATCGGGGGCACGAAGTATTTATCCAGAAGGGTTCAGGAGCCGGGATTGGATTGGCTGATTCTCATTATGAGGCAAGTGGCGCCAGAATTCTCCCGACCGCGAAGGATGTCTTTGAAACCGTTGATATGATCGTAAAGGTCAAAGAGCCGCAAAAAGAAGAGCGTGCTATGTTACGCGATGGCCAGATCTTGTTCACCTATCTGCATCTGGCTCCCGATCCGGAACAAACCGCCGACCTGGTGAAGAGCGGTGCCATCTGCATTGCCTACGAGACGGTGACATCCCCGAACGGTGGATTGCCGCTGCTGGCTCCTATGTCAGAAGTCGCGGGCCGGCTTTCGGTACAGGCAGGGGCTTACTATCTTGAAAAGCCCCATGGGGGCCATGGCGTGTTACTCGGTGGCGTTCCCGGTGTTGATCCCGCCAAGGTTGTCGTCATCGGCGGTGGTGTTGTCGGTCGTCACGCGGTGCACATCGCACTCGGCATGGGAGCGGATGTCTGGGTACTTGATCGCAATGTCGACGTGCTGAAGGAGATCTGGGCGCAATTTGGCCGTGGATTGAATACGGTGTACTCAACCCGTGATGCGGTCGAGCGTCATTGTATCAAGGCAGATCTTGTCATTTGCGGTGTACTGATTCCCGGTGCTGCAGCGCCCAAACTCATTTCTGCCGAGCTCATCAAGAAAATGAAACCAGGATCCGTGGTTGTCGATGTGGCCATTGACCAGGGTGGATGTATGGAAACCTCCCGGCCGACAACCCATGACGATCCTGTATTCGTCGTCGATGATGTCGTGCACTACTGTGTCGCAAACATGCCCGGTGCGGTTCCCAAGACATCTACCGTTGCCCTGAATAACGCTACGCTACCGTTCACGATGGCTCTTGCCGACAAAGGATACAAACAAGCGCTATTGGATGATGAAGATTTGCGGGCCGGACTGAACGTGCACAAGGGGCGTGTAACCCACCCGGCAGTCGCTGAAGATCTGGATTATGAATACCTGGATCCCATGGAAGCACTGTCGTCCTGAGGGAAAATCCAAAGGCGTTCAGGCTCTTTTTGGTATGGGAACGTTAGTTTCGTCCTTAACCGTTTCCATAACCACATAGGTATGTGTCTGCTGGACGCCGGGGAGCGTGGCAATGTGTTCTCCGAGGACTGCCCGATAGTGGGTGACATCCCGCGTCCGGATTTTTAAGAGATAGTCGAACCCGCCCGCAACCATATGGCAGGACTGAATTTCCGGTATGCGGTTGACCGCCTCATAAAACTTTTCAAACATTTCTGTCGTCGTTTGCTCCAGACTTATTTGAACAAAGGAGATGTAACTGGCTTCCAGGGCTGCAGGATTGAGCTCAGCCCGATAGCCTTCGATGACCCCGTTTCTCTCGAGTCTGCGGAGCCGTTCCGCACAGGGTGTTTTGGTCAAGTTCACACGATTCGAAAGCTCGACGACGGAGATCCGCCCATTGGATTGAAGCTCATTTAGAATTTTTCGGTCGATTTCATCCAGATTAGGGAATGTCATGCTAAATCCTGTAAATTTAGATAATATCAGTCTTTATACCTGTATTTTTGCAAAATTTGGAGACAAATCCTCTCAAAATTCCCACATAATGTTGATAGTTGGCTAGATACAGGTGGATCAATGCGCCCATTATCTGATATTCGCAAGCACGTGCAGCGGGCTTATCTGACATCCGAAACAGAGGCTGTACAAAATCTCCTCGACCAGCTGCGGATCACTGGGAAGCAGCGCAGTGAGGTCGCAACCCAATGTCGTGAACTGGTCCGGGAATTGAGGGAGTCACCGTCCGATGGCCTCATAGAGGACTTTCTCATTCAGTACCAGCTATCCACCGCCGAGGGCGTGGCACTCATGTGTCTTGCCGAAGCCTTTCTCAGAACACCGGATGCCCCAACGCTGGATGCACTGATCCGTGACAAGGTTGGACGCGGGAACTGGTCAAAATCCAACAATTACAGCGACTCGAATTTGGTCAATGTTTCAGCCTGGGCGCTGATGATTGCCGGTCGTGTGTTGCAGGATCGAGAAATTGAAGAACTGGATCTCAAAGAACGCATGCGCCTATTAATTCAGCGCCTGGGAGAGCCGATCGCCCGGGTTGCAATCGGCCAAGCGATGCGTTTGCTGGGACAACAATTTGTTCTGGGAGAAACGATAGAGGAGGCACTGGACAATGGGCACACCTATGCCGGCCTCGGGTATAAATATTCTTTTGATATGCTGGGGGAGGGGGCGAGAACCGCTGCCGACGCCGAAAAGTATTACGACTCTTATTGGGCGACCATAGAGGTGTTGGAAAAACATGCTAGCGACAGTGAGCTGAACAATAATCCCGCCATGTCGGTAAAAATCTCGGCCTTGCATCCGCGCTACGAGTTCAACCAGAAAGACAAATTGCACAGGGAATTGGTGCCACGACTGGTCAAGCTTGTCGAAAGGGCAGCGCGTGCCAATATCGGTCTGACAATAGATGCCGAGGAAGCAGACCGGCTCGATATCTCCATGGATATCATTGAAGCGACATTACGAGCCGCGCGCCTCGATTCCTGGGATGGATTTGGAATTGCAATCCAGGCCTATTCCAAGCAGGCGCCGGGTGTCATTGACTGGTTTGCCGAATTGGCCAGGGAATTGAATCGTCCCATGAAAGTCAGGCTGGTCAAAGGCGCTTACTGGGATACGGAGATCAAAAATGCCCAGGTCAAGGGCATGCCCGCATTTCCTGTTTTTACCCGAAAACCCATGACCGACCTGTCGTACTATGTGTGTGCGGAAAAGCTGTTCAACTATTCTTCCCTGATTTATCCGCAGTTTGCCACCCACAATGCCCTGACGGCCCTCGTGATAAAACGTATGGCAGAAGGCAAGCCATTTGAGTTTCAAAGGCTGCATGGAATGGGTGAGGTGCTGCACAATCGTTTGATTGAAAAATTCGAAATACCATCCCGGATTTATGCACCCGTAGGTGTTCACGAGGATCTGTTGGCTTACCTTGTCCGACGTCTACTTGAAAATGGAGCCAATAGTTCGTTTATCCATCAGTTGCGAGACAGCGACGTCCCTGTTGACCATGTGATACAGGATCCGGTTGCCGAACTGCAGGGCGATCACGGGGTGACGAAGACGAATATTCGCACTGGCGAGAATTTATTCAGTCCGGAACGCAG
>JBPCWG010000511.1:0-3630 GCA_051009705.1 Methyloligellaceae bacterium
TCCGCTTTGCATTCGACGGCGAAAACGAAGTTGCGATCCAGGGAGTGAAGAATTCCAAAAATGTCTGGAACGTCAATGCCCGCGGTTCGCGCTTCAACGGTCAGTCCATATTCCGAGGGCTCTTCAAATCGAGCAATAAGAATGCGCTGATCCGCGGCAAATGGAAACGCAAAAAAATCAATCTGGATCTGCGGGCCGAAATTGAGACTGTCAAAGGATATTCCGGCGCACAGATGCAATCCGTCAGCCTGAGTATGCAAAAACGCAAAGGAGAGCTATCGAGTCTCGACATACAGGGGACACTGCCGAATAACGCCTCTACTGCCGCACGACTCGTGCGCCAGCAGGGACGGGGACGGATCATCCTGACGGAAACAAGCAATGCTGGCGCGGCATTTCGCCTGATTGGCCTGTATCCAAGTGCGGAAGGTGGACAGGCCTCGGTGCGCGTTTTTCTCGATGGAGAAGGGGATGTGCAGCGAACCGGAACGTTGTGGGCCCGTGATTTTTATGTCCTCGGTGACCCTATTGTTCAGGAAGTTCTGAGCAGTGGGGGCAGCACGCCTTTCGGCGATGGTTTTGAAACGCCGACGAGTGCAGGTTCCAGCAAAAAGCAGGAAATCCGGCAGAGAATTCTGTTCCAGCAGCTGGAAATTCCGTTCACGGTGGGACGTGGGCAGTTTGTCCTCCATAATTCCATTATCAACGGTCCACTGCTTGGAGCGACTGTTCGCGGGCGTGTGGATTTCGAAAAAGAACAGATCGATGTCGGGGGCACCTACGTGCCTCTTTACGGCATAAATTCGGCAATCGGAGTGTTGCCGTTTATCGGTCAGATATTGACGGGGAGACGCGGTGAAGGATTCCTGGGTATCACGTTCGGCATCCAGGGAAAACTGTCCCGGCCACAGGTTTTAGTCAATCCCATGTCCATGGTGGCGCCGGGAATATTCAGGCAGATATTTGAATTCGGTCAACCGCCGCAGACTCTGGATTCGCGAAACTAGCTCTGCGGCAAAGGACAAGGAGCCTTTGTTGCAAAGGGGTAACGATTTTTTTGGCGTCAATCTGCGATGGGACAACTCGGCATTGTTTTAGTTAGTTCCACTAAAATACCTAATCATCCTTGAGAATAAGCAGTGCGTGCTTTTTCTTGCCTACGGACAGTTTCAGCGGTTCGCCGCTACCGAATTGATCGAGGGTCAACAGGGCTTTTTCATCTCTGACCGGGGCATCATCGATACGAACCCCACCACCGCGGATCAGCTTGCGAACCTCGCTGTTGCTTTTTGCCAATCCGGCCTGAACAAAGGCGGAAAGTATTCCCAGTCCCTGTTCAACTTCGGCGCGGGCAATTTCTGTTTGCGGTAAGCCTTTCGCTGCGTGTCCTTCTTCAAAAGTCTGGGTTGCGGTCTGGGCGGCTTTTTCCGCTTCTTCGCGACCATGGGCAAGGGCGGTCACCTCGGTTGCGAGAATCTTTTTTGCTTCATTGATTTCCGCACCTTCGAGAATTTCCAGTCGTGAAATTTCTTCCAGCGGCATCTCCGAGAATAGTCTCAGAAACCGGCCGACATCGGCATCTTCCGTATTGCGCCAGTACTGCCAGTAATCATAAACGCTCAGCATCTCGGAATTGAGCCATACCGCTCCTTCGGCGGTCTTGCCCATTTTAGCACCTGAGGACGTTGTCAGCAGGGCCGTCGTTAAACCAAATAGTTCAGCCCCATCGACTCGCCGGCCTAGCTCGATTCCGTTGACTATATTGCCCCACTGATCGGAACCACCCATTTGCAGGATACAATCGTTCCTGCGTTTGAGCTCCAGAAAATCATAAGCCTGCAGGATCATGTAATTGAATTCAAGAAAAGTCAGGGGTTGTTCCCGGTCCAGTCGCAGACGAACGGAATCAAACGACAGCATGCGGTTGATCGTGAAATGACGGCCGTAGTCGCGAAGAAAGTCAATATAGTTCAACCGGTCCAGCCAGTCCGCATTATTGATCATCAGGGCGTCTGTCGGACCATCTCCAAAAGTCAGAAAGTTGGAAAACACGCCTTTGATGCTTTCCATATTGGCGGCGATTTTTGCGTCTGTGAGGAGCTGACGCGACTCGTCCTTGCCGGAAGGGTCGCCGACTTTGGTCGTGCCGCCGCCCATCAGGACGATGGGTTTGTGACCGCATTGTTGCAGTTTCCGCAGCATCATGATGCCGATCAGATTGCCCACATGCAGACTCGAGGCAGTGCAGTCAAATCCGATATAAGCCGTTATTGTCTTCGAGTCCGCCAGTTCATCGAGTTTTTCGTAGTCCGTACATTGGTGAATGTAACCACGAATCTCGAGTTCTCTCATGAAATCTGAATTGTGCTTGCTCATACCGGCGGTCCAATTTATTTTGATGAGGCCACCTAGCGCAGGCTGGCCGCGCTGTCAATTCTTAGTACCGGACTCGGTTTTTTGCAGAGCCTGGATGGCAGGAAAATTGGGGCAGAATTGTTTGGCGTGCAACTCGGCGGACCAAAACGAAGGATATTCGCCGGTTTCATGACGGGAAATTGTTGTCGTTTTTAGCGAATTTGCAGAATTTGCGGACCGATCAGGAGATCTAGTCACCATGAACATTGAAGGCAATCAAGAGTTTTTGGCCCTGGGCTTAATGAGCGGCACATCCATGGATGGGATCGATGCCGCCCTTATCCGCACTGACGGGCGAGACCAATTGGCCTGTTTGAAGCAAATGTCCCGCACCTACAATGCGGTGGAACGGCAGACATTGGAAACCGCTGTCCTGGAAGCAGCTTGTCTTGGATCCCTGGACGAAGCCAACTGGACCGACGCGATCCGCCGAGCCGACGAACTAGTTACTCAAAAACATATAGAATTGGTAGCGGAATTCATGCGGCAATTCTCTCTCACAACGGGAGAATTGAGAGTTGTCGGATTTCATGGACAGACCATAGCTCATCGTCCTGATCAGGGCGTGACCGTTCAGATCGGCAATGGACAGAAGCTCGCGACCGCAACCGGCATCGATGTGGTTTACGATCTGCGTGGTCGCGATGTTGCCGCCGGGGGACAGGGGGCCCCTTTGGTCCCCGTTTATCATCAATGCCTGGTGCGCCAAGCCGGGATCGAAGGCCCGGTTGCCGTGGTCAACATCGGCGGTATTTCCAATGTCACTTGGATACATGACGATAGTTCTGAAGGTTCCGGGATCCTGCTCGCATTCGACACCGGTCCGGGAAATGTCCTGCTCGATCAATGGATGCAAGAACATGCCGGTGAGCCCTATGATGACAGGGGACAATGCGCCACCACGGGACAGGTCGATCCGACGGTTCTCAATACGCTTCTGCAACGCCCTTATTTTTATCAACGCCCGCCAAAATCCCTCGACCGTCTCGATTTTGACCTCGCCGCGGTTGCAGGGTTAACACTCGCCGACGGCGCCGCAACCCTGGCAGAATTCACTGTTGAAAGCCTGGCCATGGCAATGCAATTTTTTCCCGCAGAACCCGGCCTGTGGATCATATGTGGTGGTGGAGCAAATAATGACTGGCTCATGGAGCGACTGCGGGTTCGTTTGCCCGGAGACGTCAAAACCGGTGCAGAGCTCGGATGGGAAGGTGA
>JBPCWG010000512.1:0-10789 GCA_051009705.1 Methyloligellaceae bacterium
TGTCGTACCGCAGTTAATAAGCAAAGGAGAGAAATTGATGGCCAATATTACCTTATTGGATGTCGAGACTCTGAAAAAGGGAAAGCTGGGAGGGTTTATCAAAAAAACCTTGAGGCACCGCGCCCCCGACCCAGCATTTCATGCCATTCAGGGTCATAACGAAGATCTGGCTCATTCCATGTATGTAGCATGGGGCACGGTGTTCAATACCGGAGTCGTCGATCACAAACTCAAAGAAATTATCAGGGTTCAGCTCTCGCGTTACGCCGACTGTAATTATTGAGGCAATGTCCGGTCTGCTTCGGCGAAGCAGCAGGGTTTGACAGAAGCCTTAATCGATGAAGGTATCGATAATTTTGAAAACAGCGACCAGTTCACAGATGCGGAAAAGGCAGCACTGCGTTACAGCCATCTCATGCATGTTGATCCGGATAAGCTGGATGAAGCGTTTTTCGATGATCTGAAGAAACACTTCACAACCGAAGAGATTGTCGAGCTCGGCTCTTTCATCGGTTTCAATATCGGCTATCACACATTTTTTGGCACGCTTGATTTCTATCCCATGTTTACACCCGACGGCCGACTTGTGGATCAGGAAGAGTCGCGACGGGTTTACGGTGATGTGCCTGTGTCGCATCTCAAGGGGGCCATGCAGCGGGCCACTGAAAACAAGGAAGACGCCTAGTCACCCGGGATTAAAGGAAAATAATATGACTGTATTAGAACTGGTTCCGGATGAGCAACTTGATCAGCCGAAAATGGCCAAATACGTTGCACTGGCGGAAGATTTACAAGTGCCAGACAAACAGTTTTTTCGGCTAATGGCGCACGCGCCGGGATATACAGAAGCCCTGTTCGATGCCATGTACAAGTCTCACGCGGAGGGCAATGTCGATCACAAACTTAAAGAGATCATTCGCATTCAACTCTGTCGCTATGCCAAGGATTCTTACTTTTCCTCCCTCAGATCCCGAAAGGCAATGGACGCCGGTCTGACCGAAGAATTGATTGAAGCCGGTTGCAGCGAGGCATTTGAAACGGATGATCGTTTTTCTGAGGCTGACAAATGGGCGCTGAGATATGCTTACTACATGTATCGGGATCCCCAGAAGGTCAAAGCAAAAGAGTTTTATGATGAAGGCAAGAAGCTTTTATCGGAAGCTGAAATCATGGAAATCGGCGGCATGTGCGCCATTTATTATGGCATGGCAGTATTCCTGAGTTCGCTGAAACTTACTCCGGATATGGCACAAGCTTAAAAAGTTTGGCAGTACATTCAATTCGCGCCTAATATAACAGGCGCAATCGGGTTAGGACTGGATCCAGCTCCTGGCCCGATCTATTTGATCCGTCATCCATTCATAGGATTGATTGAACAGAGTATCCGAATCTCCCTGCACCTGGCATTTGCCTTCAACGTCGGAAATATTTTCCGGGCTGGCGATCATGCATTGTGCCTCTTCAGGACGGCGCTTATTCAAACTCTGAAATTCTCCCTGCACCGGTTCGCAGGTAAAATATGTTTTATACCCCGGAGGCAGCCCTTTCGGCTCCTGTCCTTTCCAGGCCCAGGCCCCGGACAAACTGCCGGGATAAAGGCCGGCGCTTCGCATTCGACGTCCGAGCTCACGTGTATCTTCATCCTCTTCCATAAAGGCTTCACCGGCTATCTCGAATGTAACGTCGGAGATATTGGCATTGAAAAACTCGGCGCCATTCATTGAATTAAATGTAATCGTCGATCCCGATAAATCAGATCCGACAAACTGCCCGCAATCCAGATCAACCAGGTTGAACTGGGACTGCCGTAAATCCGTGTCGAAGAAACTGGCGCGCTTCAGGTTGGCATTTAAAAAGATGATACCCCGCAAATCAGAGCTTTCTATTCTTACCCGCCCCAAATCCCTTCGGGAAATAATGACCCCTTCCTGATCCTTCTGATCAAACAGATTGATGTCCCGGAAATTGAGCCGCGGACGGATGCTGCAGATCTCGGAAAACGGACACAGCGGAACATTGATGTCCTGATTCAAATATTCGATGGCCATCGCCGCCGCTTCACTTTGCGGCGGATCAAGGGAAAGCAATTGTATGGATCGTTCCGTCCGTTCTATATGACGGTAATTGTATTCTGATACAAAGGCCACTACCGCAAACAGAATACTGGCGGAAGAAAGGACCTCCACTGCGCGAACAATTCGTCCACGAAACGTACGACGACGGACGGGTTGGGCTTCGTCCGTTTCTTGCTGATCAACCATTTACTCCCCCAGCGTCACAGTCCCCCAGTTATGAGGGTTGCTTCAACTATTCAAAACTATTTGGTTATTTTTACACAATGCCCGCCCAGCCTTGCAGGCTTGGACGGCCCAAGATATTTTTCCGGATTTTTACACGCTGTCGCAGAGTTGACTTTGCGTGCCGTCACAGTCCAGCCCGGTGCCGATAGACACTGGCCGCCAACCTGGGACGCATTCTGAGCACCGACATATGTGGAGCCGCCGGGACATTTGTTGGTCTTGGTGCTGGAAACAGAGATTTTGCAATTCAATGGCAAAATGCAATATCCGCCAAATCGTACGGCATTTGTCGGCCCGACATAGAATAATCCCTTGTCGCAGCTCGCGCTTTTCACCGGTACGGTTTTGAAATGGCAAACCTGCTGGGCTTCGGACGGGTTAACGAATGTTCCCATCAGGATGAGGACTAAAACTACTATTGAAACGGTACGCATACCGACCTCCGAGACAACTCCAACACAACTCCAGGGCTTCAGATATTATTAGACGCGCGAGACGTCACCAACACAAAAATGGAAGACCATATTGTCTTTCAAAATCATGCCCGATTGAAATCATACCTTTTGAATTCCAGGTTCAATTCTAAATCAGCTCCTATGAACCGCCCCTGAATGTTTAGACCCAATTTTAGCCTGCTTTCATTGGAATTGGGGTTGTTTTTTCGCCTCTTATGCAAATTATTTGGATATCGCCAGTTTACCTCCGAAATTCTCGATCCATCCAGAGCACTGATCTGCATCATCGCGCTTTGCGTTTTTTTTCTGGATTGTTGGAATTTGATCTGACACAGTGCGCGGGCGCATCTGTTCTCCTCGCCGATATAAAATCCCTCATGCGCGCCGCATTCAGCCTGTTGAATAAAGAGATTTCGCCGTGATCCGGGCTCCCATTTCACTTTCATCCTGGATCTTTCTGCTGATCGCCCTTCTGACTATTCTCGAGGCCTTTGTCCCCTCGGAAACACTGATATTGACGACATCCGTATTGATCGCGGTTTTTATCGCGATCGAATTCCGGTCACTGCAGAATTTCCATCGAATTTCCGCAGGCGCACTCCTCGCCATCGGCACTATTTGTGCCGTTTTTTCTGA
The DNA here is from genome assembly GCA_051009705.1 of Methyloligellaceae bacterium. Classification (GTDB taxonomy): domain Bacteria; phylum Pseudomonadota; class Alphaproteobacteria; order Rhizobiales; family CAYWUX01; genus JANQOC01. The sequence continues at coordinate 3,392 of JBPCWG010000512.1, forward strand.
AGACTGGATACACGTCCTGTTGGACGGCTTTGCCAGGTCACGCCCGTTTTTAGTACTTTTTTTTGCGGTCCTCTGGTTGCAATATCCGGTTGGTCGCAGTCACGCGCTGCAGGCGGTCCGGGCGGCGATCATCAATCAACCTCCGGGCAGGAGATTTATCTATCTGACCGGTGGGGCTCATTTTCTGGGATCAACCCTTAATCTGGCCGGGCTCAGTCTGCTCTCGACCATCGTCGAAGAGAACAAATCAACGGAACTCAGGAAAAGATTGAGTGTTGCGCTGATCCAGGGGTTCTCCAGCGCTTCCTGCTGGTCGCCGTTTTATGTGGGCATGGTCGTTGTGCTGGTCGCCCTTCCTTCACTTGAATGGTGGGATCTGGCACCGAAGGCTTTCTTTATTGCCATTCTGTTGATGTCCGGGAGCTGGATGCTGGACAAGTTCACGCGTCAAAATGCTAGAGCAAGTTCAACATCCCGGGGTAATCCTCAATTCCCCAGGGTCGAAACTCTGCAATCCATCTACATTATCCTGTCGCTGATCGCTATCGTCATGACACTTGTTGAATGGGTCGATATAACAATTCCCATTGCCCTCGGACTTGTTTCCCCCCTGTTTGCCCTCATTTGGCTTGTCTCGGAACGTTTCCGCCCGGAAGCTGTTTTTCGAAGATCCCAAGATCTCTGCGTCAATACGCTGAGCCGTCTGCCGTCCTTACGCAACGAAACACTGATATTTGTGGCTGCAAACATTTTCGGTGTCGGTATCGCCAGTCTCATACCGCCCGACAGTGTGAGCCAATTGGTAAATGCGCTCGTCCCTTCGCCGGACATAAAGATTATTATCCTGTGCTTCACTTTCATATTTTGCGGGATGGCGGGCATTCATCCCGTCGTTATTGTCATATTAATCAGCGCGATTTTACCTCCCCAGGCCATAGGCCTTAGCGACAAGATAGTTGGACTGACCTATCTTTGCACCTGGGGTTTATCAACGATGGTTTCCCCTATTTCAGCGACGACATTGTTTATGTCCCGAGCAGCAGAGGTGACTCCTCATAAGATCGGATGGATATGGATGAGTCCCAATGCCATTTTGGGAGGTGGAATTGTCTCAGTGATTATCGTTTTGTTACGAAATTCCGGATTCTAGGTTCTGGACCTAAAATTTCTTAATTCACGAGTGTTCTCGTGGCAAAAGTTAACCCTACTCCGCAATCGAGTTCATTAAGCCGATGAATTCAAGGTATTTTCATTGCCGCGAATCAATTAAACATTGTGGTGAAATAATTCTGCGCAATCAATGTTTCCAGAGCTGTGAATAACTTGGGGGTAAAATACCCATGCTGGCACATTTTTTGTAAGAATTAGGGCAATTTTGATTCGTTTCAGAGAGGTGTCACCAAATGTTTTCATCATTTAAAACATCTAAATTAAACATTTTACCGAGCTCCGACTCGGACATTGATATGTCGAGTGCGCCTTACTCTGGTCTGGTTGTCGTAGGGGCGGGCGTTAAAATGAAGTGCGAGACTTTGCGCTGCACGCAACTGGAAGTGCTCGGTGATGTCGATATGCATGTCGAAGCCGAAACATTTGTTGTCCGGGAATCCGGTTCGTTCAAAGGCACGGTTAAAACCCATCGGGCTGAAATTCAGGGGACAGCTGAAGGCGTTCTCTCGGTTAAGGATCGATTGTCCATTCACGGAACCGGAAAGGTTACCGGCGATGTCGACTATGGAGAACTTGCCATTGAGGCGGGTGGTCAACTTCTTGGCAATCTGGTGCAGAAGGGGCAGGGATCGTCTGCGCCTCTGACAACAAAAGCATCTCCGAAAAAAGAGAGCAGGAAAAGTTCAGGTCAGGATTCATCCGATGAGCTCATTCCCAGCTCCGGCGCGTCGGATAAGACCAAGGCCAAATCCGACATTAAGACCTGGTACACCGAGGACGCATGAGACCACTTCCCGAGTTAAATATAGTTCCTTTTGGGGGAGAAAAACCGAAGTCTATGAAAGCTATCTGGGGTTTTCGGATAGCGATTGTAAGCTTATCGGCTTTGATCCTGATGTGCCTGTTACATCGGCTCGGATACAATACAACTGCTGCTACCTTCAACGGGATATATGCCGCACTTTTTGGGGGTATGGTCTCCCTGGCCTTGACGGTTTGGGGCATGAGCAACATTTTGCGGAATAATTTCGTTGGTATAAAACAAGCCGCAACCGGACTGATCCTCAGCGCACTGATTGTCGGAGTTCCGGCATCAAATCTGCCGGACTTTCTGTTACTTCCAAGTTTGAACGATATCTCGACAGACATTAATGAGCCTCCCCGGTTCGAGGCTTTGGCGTCTGTCCATTCGAAAAGCACTGACGATAACAGCCAGTTGGTGAGACTTGATCCCATACGCCAGGTAAGTGCCTATCCTGATATCCGCCCACTGGTTCTGAAAATCTCGGGTGAAAATGCCTACAGCTTGTTCAAGAATGCAACCAACCGCCTCGACTGGGAAATTGTCACGGCACGATCGCCGGAAAATTCTAACCAGCCAGGATTGATCGAGGCTGTAGATACATCAGCTTTACTCGGATTAAAATCGGACATCGCGATCCGAATTGTCTCCGATGATATGCGATCCCTGATAGATGTACGGGCGGCCTCAAGGTCCGGCGAGCATGATCTGGGACAAAATGCAGATCGCATTCGGCAACTATTTGCAACGGTTCAAAAATCAATGATTGAAGATGCATCCTGGAGCGCCGCATCGGATACCGGCAATCTGAACCCGCAGACCAAAGTTAGGGAGGCAAGTCCGGCTCGCGAGCAAAAACCCGGCCTTCAACAGGATAATCAGAGAAGCAATCCGCACATTATTTCCCTGGAAACGCCGGAGAAAGACTTAGTCGGGTCAGATAGCGGTAGCGCGAAGACACGGCTTAGCACCGCGTCGACACAAGAGACGGAAAAGTCCAACCCTGAAAATGTACTGTTGAAAAAACAGATATTTGAACCCAGTGAAGTTATCGGCGCACAGCAACTGTCAACGAAAAGAGCAAGTGTCGAACCCAGCGGTACGGACAGCAATCTGACCAACCAGCTCATCGATGACAATTCAACCGCGGCTTTTGATACCTACATTCCCGAAGAAGATCTCGACAATATTACAACCGTCTCACCGCAGGACCTGCAACCGGTTGTCAAAAAATACAAAAAGAAAAAAGTTCGCAGAGCGACCTCCAACTGGAAAGAACTGGCATTGCCCGGGAATACCGAGTAGTCCGTAAGGCGCGCACCTTTCCCAGTCCCCGGATTGACACCATCCAAATTAGATCTATGGTGTCACCAGCGGCTTCCCTGACAAGTTGGATTTCTTAGTTTCCCACCTTTGATTGATTGGTCGAAACACTTTTCCGTCGGCTTCCCAGGCAATTCTTCAGAGGCTCTGGCAATGACCTCAAATATCCTGTTGCTCACACTGCTCGGAGCGCTATGGGGGTTGTCGCCGAGTATGGGAAAACTCGCAACAACCAACGGCACCCATGCCCTAGCTCTGGCATTCTGGTCAGCCCTGATCAGCGGCCTGATATTACTGCTCTTTTGCAAAATCCGCTCTATAAGGATCGGACTGAACCGGCAGCACATCTTGTACTATATTGTCTTGGGATTCACGACACTTTCCGGGGCCCAAGTCGTCCTCTATATGTCTGCTGAATTTGTGCCGGCGAGCATCCTCGCCCTGATCATTAGTACCGCACCGATTATCGCCTATGTGATCACGCTCAGTGTCGGAATGCAGAAATTTCGCTGGAGCAATTTAGGGGCGGTTTGTCTTGCGGTAGTTGCAGTGTTGTTTCTTCTATTGCCAAAAGCGTCACTTCCCAGTCGTGAAGCGATTCCATGGACATTGTTCGCGCTGTTGACACCAACAATGTTTGCCTTGTCCCATATTCTGGGAGCTCGTCTCAAGCCGGTTTCCAGTCAAGCCATCAGTCTCGCAAGTGGCACTCTTCTGGCGGCAGCAATCCAGGTGCTGCCATTTCTTGTTTTCAATGTCGGTTTTTACGTACCGGAATTTCCACCCGCATTGGGTGACTCCGCTATTTACATTCAGGGCCTGGCTACATCCCTGGCCTTTTTTGTATGGTACACCCTCCTCGACCGTGCCGGCCCAAGCTTTACCAGCAATGTCGGATTTATTGTGACAGTTTTCGGCGTCCTTTACGGCGTTGCCATTTTTGGGGAATCGCTAAACTACTGGATGATACTCTCTGCCATCCTGATTTTCATCAGTATCAGCATACTGGGACGTCATGAGAGCAATTAATATTTGATCGCTGTCAGCGGGTAGCGTTGAGAAACTTTACCGCTCCCGAATAAAGGGCTCCGCTTATTATGCAAGGAGCAGCAATCTCCGCATGCCCGGTAGCGCCCGCAATGACACACGCGGTGGAGATAGCTAGCGAACCGGCATAGCTCGCCGTCGACCAGGGAGCTTTCCCATCTGGATTTCTGCGTTTGACTTCCTGGATAGCCGCGACGGCGTCTTTGCGCAATTCGTCGGCTTCGAATCTTTCGGCGGAATCTATAACTTCCTGTAGGACCGGACGGACCGTTTCGCTGCTGCTTTCAAGTTCGATTTTGTAGAGCCCGATGAGATCTCGGTCTCTTTCCGCATTGGAAGCGAGCGTCCACTTGGCCATATTCCCAATCGTGACGCGTTCCACATCATTCTTATCCTTATTCCAGGACAACGCCGACATCATGCCTTTCCAACTTGGAGACTGGAAATCCTGCTTCGTTTTAGACCATTTGAGAGCCGTGATAATCTGGATAACCGGGTCGTAAAAACCGGTCGCCGCATAATATCCCCAGAGGGTATCGAGGATATCCGGACTGCCGTCGAGCGAAAGTTCTTTGAGGGATTTTTTCTCACCCGACAGATACTGGTTAATCAGGTGATGTCGCATGGGCAATTGAGGTTTCAAATTCTGAAGAATTGTTCGCCATTCCGGCAATCCCGAATAGGCAACGGCCCGGACGATAATTGCCTGCTCCTTCGGCGGAATAGGCAGCATATTGGTAACAAGAATCTCGGCTTCCGTCTGATTGTCGGCCAGTACACCCGCGATAAATCCTACAAGAAATCCGGATTTTTCAAGATCCTTGAACAATCCTAGCCGGTGCATGGACTGGACGGCAAAAGGCACCCGAGTGGGCTCCGGATTGGACCGGTACTGATTAATCCAGTTGATCAGCTTTTCAGGTGTTGAAAATTTGTCCCGTCCAGCCTCGCCCGCTGTTGGAATGAGAAACAGTGAAAGGGTGAACAATACGATCAGAATTCGAGTATACACTTTGCCGATCCCGAATTTGGCTAACTTCTTCGATATCAACGCAAAAATTGCTGTCCTGACGAAATAGACTGAAATCCGAAGAATTGAAAGACATTAAGACGGTGTTTCTTGTCAATTTGGTGGCAGTCACCTGAATAGATCCCGGAAACCACCGATCAAACTGAAAAGCAAAAGACCCCACTTGTTTTCGCAAGTAGGGCCTTATCGAGAGAGTGTGACCTCCCGGACTTTATGCAAATTTAGCGATCAACCTAGTAGTAGAAGTCCGCCTTGCAGTCCCAGTAGCGGTGCCACCAGTATTTGCTTCCCGTTCGAACCGCTTTCTTCTTCATCCAGTAGCAGCCGCCATGAAAGTGATGGGGATGTTTGAAGTGGAATTTGAAGTGCTTGAACCTTTTCTTGGATCCGACCTGGATGATTTGGGCCTGTGAGGTGCCCGTATCGAGAGCCTTGACGGCTCCACCGTTAGGCAAGGCGTTGGCACCGGTAGAGGCGGCGATCATGAGAGTTGATCCAATCAAAGCAGCGATAAGTTTATTTCTAAGCATTTTCGTCTCCTGTCTTTCAATGTCTGTTCTTTTTCTCCAAGCGTACTCAAGATTTAGGTACGATCCGGATTTCAACTTGTGACAGGGAATACAAATCGGCTTTTCTAAAAAAAAATGGCCTGGCAGAACATTGTCTGTCAGGCCAATTCGAGATTCTATTTTTTTAAACCAAGACGATCAGACCTGAGCAGCTCCGTTGAGTTTGCTCAATGTTTTGTCCGTCGCTGTCTTTGTCGCTTTGGCCGTATCCTTGGCTACGGTCCCAGCAATTTCATTCAATTGCTGGAATTGAGCCTGCACATTAACCATTTGCTCTTGAAAGTAGGCGGTCTGAACTTTCGTCGCATCCTCAATGTCTTTGCACTGAATCAGGTCGTAGAAGACTTTGAACGCCGCATCGGTGTTCTCAGTAACATTCTTGATAACCTGATCGGAAAGTTCCTTGGCACCTTTTTCCGTTGATTTCGCAACCTTTTCAAATGCCTTTTCTGCGTTTTTCGCAAAATCTTTAGCATTTTCATAGGCTTCCTGGGATTTAACCAGGTTTTCTTCAAATAATTCCTTCATATTGCCGGGCATTGTGACCTGTTGGGCATTTTTCCAGAATTCTTCCGTTTGTTTTTTCATATCTGCATTCATTGTCTTCACCAATTTTTGTGTATGTATCCAAATACCAAGTCTGCCATCCTTAGAAATCGTCACTTTACGCTGGATAATTCATAGGACCGGCGTTAATTCTCAATGATCGGTATATAGCAACCATTTTTGTGCATTGCAACATATTTTTGCAGTGCATTATAAATTATTTTCGCGATCGTAAATTTTTCCTTAAATCCTGGTTGAATCATTCCGTGACTGTTGGTCTCGATTTCCCATGTGAAAGGGTGGCCAGGCCTAGCCCCAGAACCGGGACCGGGACCGGAAATTTGCCGGCAGCTCGCCAAGCCGGCAACCTGATCCCGACGAAAATATTGACCAATGACAAATTGCTGAACTGATCGGAGAGATTTGCTACGATCCAAGCCAACTTGAAGAACTAATCAAGAAAGAATATTCATGAACGGACCATTGCAGGGCATCAAGGTCATCGACCTGACATCCATGGTATCCGGACCCCTGACGACCATGATACTTGCCGATCAGGGTGCTGAAGTTATCAAAGTGGAAAATCCCAAAGGAGGGGATTTTACACGTTCCGTGTCGAGCCGCAAAAATTCATTCTCAGCATCTTTCCTCAATAATAACAGAAATAAGAAATCCTTTGCCCTGAATCTTAAGTCTGAAGAAGGCAAATCGATCCTCAAAAATCTGACACGGGATGCTGACGTCTTTATTCAAAATTTCAGACCCAACGTTATCGAGCGTATGGGGCTTGGGGAAGAAGAAATCAGAAAATTCGCACCTGACATCATTTATGTGTCCATTTCCGGTTTTGGGGACAAAGGACCTTATACGGGAAAACCAGTCTATGATCCTCTTGTCCAGGCCTTGTCCGG
>JBPCWG010000513.1:0-7532 GCA_051009705.1 Methyloligellaceae bacterium
CTGCGATATGAGGGGCAAAGGCTTCAGAAACGTTTCTTACATGCTGCGCGGGAGCGACCATGAGGACAATATCGCAGCGGCCGACCTCCTCCCTATCAACGGTTGCGACTAATTTGGGATCCAGGGATGCATCAGGCAGATAAGCTTTATTTTTGTGAGTCGCGTTGATGGAATCGACGGTTTCCTGTTCAAAGGCCCAGAGCCGGACACTTCTGCCGGCGACACAGCAGCTTTGTGCCAGAGCCGTGCCCCAGGCTCCTCCGCCGATGACACCAACACTTTCAATATTCACGAATATTGCTCCTTAGACTTGTACAAGTCATACCATGATTTTTCATTTGTTCGCCAATTCATCAAATGGCCACCGGGCGCGGGCATCGAAGTCCAGTGTATTCGTCAGACCCCGATCGAGTTTCAAGGCTCCGGTCCAGGCAATCATAGCCGCATTGTCGGTGCACAATGATGCCGGAGGGACGAACAGGCGAAATCCGTTTTCGGCTGCACATTGGCGTAAACAAGACCGGATTTGTTCATTGGCCGCGACTCCGCCGGCGACAACCAGATTGTTCGCAGCCTGCGATCCGATTTTATTTAGATAGAGGGCCATGGCCGCTGCAACCCGATCCTCAAGGCAATCTGTCACGGCGCATTGAAACGACGCACACAGATCCGCAATGTCCTTTTCATCGAGAGGCGAACTACGTTCCGCGATTCTACGCAGAGCCGTTTTCAGGCCGGAAAAGGAGAAATTCAGTTCTGATCGGCCAAGCATCGGACGGGGAAGTTCAAAACGTGCGGGATCACCCTGTGTAGCAAATTTTTCGATCAGCGGACCGCCGGGATAAGGAAAGCCGAGGAGTTTCGCGGTTTTGTCAAAGGCCTCACCGACCGCATCATCAATGGTTGTCCCCAATGTCTCGTAACGGCCAATGTCGTGAGCAAGAAGCAATTGTGTATGCCCGCCGGACACCAGCAAGACCAGATAGGGCGGTGAGAGCTGATCTGTCAGTCCGACGGTCAGGATATGGCCCTCCAGATGATTTATCGCCATGAATGGCTTTCCGTACATGGCGGCGAGCGTCTTCGCGGTTACCAGGCCGACAATCAACCCGCCAATAAGGCCCGGACCTGCCGTAGCTGCGACCCCATCGATCTGCTCCAAGCCTGTTCCGGCTTCTTCCAGAGATCTGGCAATGATGGAATCCATCACCTCGACATGGGCTCGTGCGGCGATTTCAGGAACAACGCCGCCAAAGGCCGCGTGTTCGGCAATTTGTGAGTGAACCACATTCGACAATATCTCCCCATGACCCGAACGTGATTTCCGCACAATCGAAGCAGCTGTCTCGTCACAACTGGATTCTATTCCAAGGATCGTCAGCGTGTCCTGGGGCATTCTATCAACTCAGAGGTTTTCAACTTGCAGGCGGTAACTAGTTCTAGAGAAACATTGGGCTTAAATGTAATATTGTTGACTGATAATCAACGAAAAATGATAGTTATTAATTTCTGGCACAGTTGATTTAGAATTTTATGCAGGAGATGTATGTGTCCAACTCAATCCTGAGAATTGGGACGAGGGGCAGCCCACTTGCTCTAATGCAGGCCGAAGAAACCGCTCGCCGCCTCATCGCAGCACATGAATTGGACGAAAAACAGATCAAGATTGTCAAGATTCAGACCAGTGGCGACCGCATAGCGGACGAATCCCTGAGGGAATTTGGCGGTAAGGGGCTATTCACGAAAGAGATTGAGATTGCCCTGATGAACGAGGAAATTGACCTGGCCGTTCATTCGATGAAAGATGTGCCGACAGTTCTTCCGGATCCCCTCCTGATTGCTGCCGTTCTGCCACGGGAAGATGTACGCGATGCCTTTATCTCCCGGCGATATAAGTCGTTCTCGGAGATGCCTTCGGGGGCGGTGGTTGGTACTTCATCGCTGCGTCGTCAGGCACAATTGCGCCGTATGCGCCCGGATCTGAAAGTGATCGAGTTCAGGGGTAATGTGCAGACCCGGTTGAAAAAACTAGACTCCAAGGTGGCGGACGCCACACTTTTGGCCTGTGCTGGTTTAAACCGGTTGGGTATGGAAAACGAAATTTCAGCCCCCCTGGAAACCGATGAGATGCTTCCGGCTGTTGCCCAGGGTGCAATTGGTATCGAGATCAAATCCGGGGATCACCGTATTCATGACATTGTCACAACTCTGAATGATGAGGAAACCGAAATAAGAATTCAGATTGAGAGAGATTTCCTTCGAATTCTCGATGGTTCCTGCCGGACTCCAATAGCCGGGCTTGCAGAATTAGACAGCGATAAGATCCGGTTTCGCGGACAAATTCTGCTGCCTGACGGGACTGAATGCCACGACGTCGACATGGAGGGAGATATGGATCAGGCGGCAGAAATTGGAATTCGCGCCGGTGAGCAGCTTCTTCAGCAGGCGGGTCCCGAGTTCCTCAAGGCAATGAATTAATGCAATTACTCGTCACCCGTCCCGCGGATCAATCCGCCAAGCTGGTGCAGTCCATGCAGGATCTGGGTCACGATGTGAAGTTTTCTCCGTTGCTGGAAATCGTCTATGTCTCGGCCCCCGTCCCTGACCTGCGAGATATCCAGGCACTTGTTTTTACCAGTAGCTACGGAGTCCGTGGATTTGCGAACCTGCACGAAAACACTCCCCTGGGCGACATGGCCGTATTTGCAGTCGGACAGTCGACAGAATTGAAGGCGCGGGAAACCGGATTTTCCCGTGTTCACGCGGGAGCAAATGATGCGGTCTCCCTTGTAGATGTCATTAAGGGCCATTTCCATACTGACGAGGGTAAAATTCTTTACATTCGCGGTATGCATGTTGCCGTCGATATGAAGGAAAAGCTGGAAGCGGAGGGATACAGGGTTCGCCAACAAATCGTCTATGAAGCGCGGTGTGCAAAGTCCTTTTCCCCCGAGGTATTGCCGTGTATTATTCAGGAAACGCTCGAGGGCGTCATTCTATTGTCTCAGAGAACAGCCAGAGTCTTTGTGAACCTCGTAGAGCAGGTCGAAAATCAAGAGTATATTCAATCACTTAAATATTATTGTTTGTCACGTAAAATTGCTGATGAATTATCTATGATTAATCCTTCTCAAGTTTTCATTCCCGAAATTCCAAATTTGGATGAATTGATAAAACTGATAAAGGACTTTGGCACAATTGAATGAGCAACCATTTCGTCAACTGCCGGCGGAATATGAAAATCGCTGAATCGCAAACTTATTTGCTGTTTGTTTCAAACTGTGAGGACCCCCAATCTCATGACACGAAAACCGCAAACCCCCGGCAGTGGTCGGTCAACAAGTTCATCGGCATCGGAAAAACAGAAACGACATGCCGCTACAATTGAAGGAAAGGCGACGGACCTAACTCCGAAAGCAACTCAGCCGACGGAAACCAGCGCAGGGTCAAAGGAGCCTGAGAAAAAGCAATCGAGTTCTGCAACGAGTTCAGTTAAATCATCAGCTGAAACAGCAGATTCGAAGGCACGGGTTTCGGAAACTTCCGGAGAGAAAACAGCGACTGATGCGATCAATCAACCGGATAAGCCATCTGTTAAATCCGAATCAGAAAATGACAGCAAAGAAGTTCAGAGTGTCGAAGAGAACTACTCTATTCCTCTTGTGAGTCATTTGGGTGCCGGATTTGCCGGCGGCTTGATGGTTCTTGCAGGAGTATGGCTGTTTTCGTCGGGTTCCAGCACGAACACGCCTGCCTCAAAGGCGATTGGGCCGATTTCCGAGCGTATCGAGCAGCTGGAACAATCAGTCCAGACGCAACTCCAGAATCGTTTGGAAGGCCTGGAGGCACAACTCGGCGAACAACGCACATTACAGACTGAATTTGCGCAACAGCTGAACAATGTTGAAAAACTTGGCGGTGTGCCACCGGAACAATCGGCGCAGCTTGTCGCGCGACTCGACAAGCTGGAGACTGCACTAGCCGGCGGCGGTAACAAAGGATCAGACGCTCTGGGATCCCAAAATCTGATCGAGAAAATTACAACTGTCGAGCAGCAGTTGAGCAAGGAATTTGAAGATTTCAAAACCGCGTTCTATTTACGTCTCGATAATTTGCCTTCGGCAGGGAAACAGGAACAAACGGATACTATTCGCGCCGATATTCAATCACGCACGGAAAATCTGCGATCTGAACTGGAGTTACTCAGAAACCAGGGCAGTGGTGTTTCACGTGAAATTCAATCCATCGAAGCGATATCCAACAAACTGGCAAAGGAAATTGAGGCTGTTCGTTCAAATGCCGAGTCGCTTTCCAGCGAGGTCACTGAGCTCAGTGCGAAGCTTGCCAGCGTACAGAATCAATCTGTCAAATCGGCGGCGCAACTCAATACGGCCTTTGCGCCAATAACGGGCCGTCTCAAGGAACTCGAAGCCAATCTGTCGGGTATTCTGGATCGGGAGAAACTGAGACAGGAAGATGTTAAAAAAGCAGCACTGACGATTAGCCTGGCCAACCTCAAACGAAAGATCGATCATGGACAAGGATTCGCCTCTGAGTTGAGCGCAGTAAAAAGCCTGGCTCCGAAGACCCTGGAACTCAAAGGGCTGGCGGCTTATCAAACCAAGGGGATCTCGACGCCGGACAGTTTAAAAGCGGCGTTTAATTCCAAAATGGAAGCGGCACTTAAGTCTGTTCGAAAGTCTGATGGCGATACGGTCCTAAATCGAATATTGTCGAATGCGAAGTCAGTGGTCAGGGTACGGCGAACTGGGGATGTGGAAGGTGAATCGATTGAAGCCGTCATAGCCCGAATGGAAGTCCATGTAAAATCAGGCGAATTTGCCGAGGCTTTGAAAGAATCAGAAGGGTTGGAAGGCCCCGCTTTAGATATATTTAGTGATTGGCTGATACAGGTTCAGAGCCGATTAGCAGTCGTGCAGGCGATGCAGATGATCGAGTCTGAGCTCGCCTCGTCAATTATGCGTACGGTGGGTCAGGGAGACCGCTGATGATTCGAGTACTCCTATTTTTTGTTGTTGTTGCCCTGTTGGCGCTGGGAATTTCCTGGCTTGCTGATGTTCCCGGGACGGTTACGGTGGATTTGCCAAGCCAGGGAATGGAAATCCAGATTGACGTCTTTTATGTTGTCATTGCCATTGTGCTTATTGTTCCGGTTCTGATCTTGCTGTGGACAGCCATCGTACAACTGGTCTCAACACCTGCCATTCTCTCCAATGTCATGCAAAAGAGGAAAGAAACCCGCGGGCTTACAGCTCTTTCTAACGGGATTATTGCCGTGAGTTCAGGAGATCGGACGGCGGCGGACAGATTTGCGCATTCCGCCAGGAAAGCGCTTCCGAATGAACCACTGACCGCTTTGCTTCGCGCGCAGTCCGCGCAGCTGACCGGAGATCGGGCCCTCGCCCGGCGAATTTACGAAGGCATGTTGTCGACGCCTGACACGGAATTGCTGGGGTTAAGGGGACTGTTCCTCGAAGCGCAAAAGGAAAACGAAGATATCGCGGCCCAACAATTCGCCGAACGTGCGATGCGCTTGAATCCCAAACTATCCTGGTCGGTCAATGCACTTTTCTCGGCCCAGTGCCGCAATCAAAACTGGGACGAAGCCCAGAAGACCCTTGATGTCGGAAAGTTGCATGGGCACTTCAGCAAACCGGACACAAATCGCAAGAGAGCCATTTTATTGACGGCCCAGGCGGCGGAATGTGATTCCCGAGGCGAAATCGACCGGGCGGTTGAACTGGCGTCCCAGGCCCACAAGCTGGCCCCTGATCTCGTGTCTGCAGCTGAGATCTCCGGTCGGTTGCTGGCTTCGAAAGGCAACACGTCAAAGGCGGCAAAGACCATCACGAAAACCTGGAAATTGTCACCACATCCTGATCTCGCTTACGCCTACGCGTTTGCGCGTCCCGGAGATTCTCCCAAGGATCGTCTCAAACGGGTGCAGTCCCTGGCTTATACGACACCGCATAATGCCGAAGGCCCTATAGCCGTCGCGCTTGCCGCCATCGAAGCTTTGGATTGGGAGACAGCCCGGACAAGTCTTAAAAGATTGACCGAAGCAAGTCCGACAGCCCGAGTGTGTACTCTTATGGCGCGTATTGAAGCTGGAGAATTCGGAGATCAGGGGCGGGTTCGCGAATGGCTCGCCAGGGCTCTAAAAGCGCCTAAGGATCCGACCTGGACTGCGGATGGGTATACGTCCGATCATTGGCTACCAATTTCTCCCATAACCGGGAATCTGGATGCCTTTGAATGGAAAGTGCCTGTGGAATCGATCGGACCTGATGACACGGGTATTGCCATTGAAGACTTCATGAAGCTGGAAACCATCCCTACGGGCATGATTGCTGGTGATTCAATAGAGGCTCCATCAGACGCAAAGACAGATATCGCGGACGCAGATGCTGCCGGGGAGCCGGTGGAAATCACAAAGGACATCGATGCGGAAGAGCCAGAATACAAGGCTGAGACCGTAAGTTCAGAAGATCTGGAACCGGTGGACGAAGCCGAGGAAACAGTTGCTGCTGAAAATACTTCCGTTTCAGGTCGGGTGCCCGATACTTTGGCGACTAAGGCCGAAGATTCAAATATGGAAATTTCCGAAGAGGACCATGAAGTCGAAGAAAAATCCTCTCCGGATACTATTGACGACAAGCCGGCCGAGATCCACGTTTCGGATTCCAAACAGGAAGATGTACACGAACAGCAAGATGAAGAAGTAAAAACCGATACAGAGGAATTGGAACCGGAAATCACGGCTGTACCGAAACAAAAAGATGACGATAGCAAACCACAACAGGTTGCCGACGTCCGGCCGAGAAATACTGATCAAAAGAAACCGAAGATCTTTGTTCCACCACGTGCTCCCGATGATCCGGGTCCGGAACCCCTTGATCCCGATGAAGCTCAAACACCTTTGGCCCGATTTCGGACAGGACCTGCAAAAGCCTGATGATTTAAGTGCCAAATCGCGTCAATCCGAATCGTTGTCAAGGCGTCAAGATGGTGGATTTAACCGCTGGAATGACGTTATGATGCACATATATGTTTGATGTAGGTATTTGGGGAGGTGGCTATGTGGTGGTGGATTCTCGGACTGGTTGTTGTTGTTGCGCTAATAGGAGGCGCGATCAGCACCCATCATGAGGACAAACTTTGGGAAGACTTTTTGCGGCGTGCTTGGAACCGGATGACCAAGAAACCGAAATTGGATTCACCTGATCGTTCCGAATCCAAACAGGAAAGCGCTGAGATCGAGAACAAGGATAGTACGGTTCAATAGTTGCCCAATTCTATTGTTTTTCCGGGAGCAAAGCACTTTGGATGGCCGTTCTGACCGTCTTGCGTGAGCCCGAATCTCCTGATCCGCGTTTGCTTTTGGTCAATCATGCCTTGTACCGTGTTTTTTCAGAAGGCCAAAATTCGAATTTATCAGAGATTTTATGCCGTTAGTTGGTCACATTCGGTCCCTATTTAGATAACAGCTATATTGAGAGCCTCATCCTCCT
>JBPCWG010000514.1:0-3839 GCA_051009705.1 Methyloligellaceae bacterium
GATGGAACCTGGGATGACGGCACAAATCCCGGAGACGAAACAAAAACCAATGTCTATAAACTCTATAATGCGGTGAAGCCTCAGGACGCCACCGGCGTCAATCAGGTGCCCATCTATATCAAGGGTATCGGCACCGAGAATGCCCCGGAAACTTCAGAGGACTGCACTCCGGATTTTCACAATTTCGTCAAAGGGGCGGTCGGAATCGAAGTCAGTGAAAAAATTCAGTCGGCTTATCGCCAGCTCGTAGAACAGTTTTCACCGGAGGATCAAATATTCGTCTTCGGATTTTCCCGGGGCGCTTTCCAGGCCCGCAGTTTTGCCCATCTGGTTACTCATTACGGCATCCTGCCCGCGGAAGATATCGACAGGTTCAGTCGTATCTGGCGCCACTATCTGCACCACCGAACGGAAAAACAGGATGGTGAACTTAAAAAAATCCGGGCGATAACGCACTGGCCGCAACGAATCCGCTGTCTCGGTGTCTGGGACACCGTAGGAAATCTCGGACTACCTGTGCTTAAAGGTCTTCATTTCAATCGACAGTTCCGATTTCATAATACGCAGCTCAACGACAAAATTGATATCGCCCTGCAAGCCCTTGCGATAGACGAAAATAGAGGACCATTTTCGCCGACATTGTGGACGCGGAAGAAAAACCAGAAACCGGTGGCCGATCAGATTGTCGAACAGGTTTGGTTTCCCGGAAGTCATGTGAACGTTGGTGGCGGATTTTCTGATAGCGGTCTGTCCGATATCGCCCTGATCTGGATGGCGGAGCGTGTTGCCGAGACATCCGGCCTGTCGTTTGAACTGGGATCGGATCTCAAACCCGATCCCCTGGGCCGCCAGTATGATTCCCAACAGGGTCTCTATCGGCTGGGACGCAGTTTCCCGTTTGTGCGCCTGATCCGGCAGAACCTCAAGGTCCTGCCCTACTGGCGACGTCTGCTGCTTGGTCCCTGGCGCACCAACTGGGTGCCTGAAAACCGGGTGACGATCAATGAATCAATCCATGAAAGCGCCCGCAACCGCCTTGGAAAAAAGGTGAGGATATGCCAAAGTGGCTCACCGGATGACCTCGGACACGAGGAAGAATATCGCCCTCACAATCTTGTTGTTGCCGTCGGATCCAAAGACTAAGGCTGCGAGTAAACCCACTTGAGCACAGATTCAAAACCAGCGGAGTCGCATCAGCTGGCCTACGCGATGGTCGTTCTCACGACATTCCTGTGGGCGCTGAGCACGGTCGTCGGCCGGGGTATCAATGAAATATTGCCCCCAATTGGTGTTTCCTTCAGCCGCTGGATGGTTGCGGCCCTGGCGCTCCTGCCCCTCGCCTGGCCCTTGTTGCGGAAACACCAGACGCTCATCCGAAAAAATCTCGGGCTGCTCATGCTGCTGGGGATGTTGCAGGTCGGTAGTTCAACCCTACTGTTCATCGGTTTGAATTTCACGACGGCAATCAATACGGCACTGATAAATGCGGCCCAGCCGCTGTTGACCGTGATCCCGGCCTGGTTCCTGGCCCGGGAACAAGTAACCCCCAAACAGTTTTTCGGCATCTGCCTTGGCATGTTCGGCGTAATCCTGGTTATCACGCGCTCGGATTTCTCGGCGCTGCTCACCTTCTCCTTCAATATCGGCGATATCATCGTGCTTGTCGGCGTCTTGGGCTGGTCGGTCTACGCGGCCCTTATACATCGGGCTCCGAGAGAAATCGGACTGCCGGCTATCGTGTTTTGCATATTCTTCCTGGGCAGCCTCGTCCTGCTTCCCTTTTTCATTATCGAGTCGCTCTATTTTGAGCCCCTGCCGGTCACCCAGTTTTCAATCTTGACGATCCTGTTTCTCGGCATCGTGATTTCAGCCATATCCATCGCCATGTGGAGCCATTCCCTGCGCATTGTCGGACCCACAAAGGCCTCGATCTTCATCAATCTCATTCCCATATTTGCGACCGTCCTGGCGATCGCCTTTCTCGGTGAGCAGCTTCTCCCCTTCCACATCTATGCCACGCTGCTCATAGCCGCGGGCATGTATTTCGTAATCTCTCGCTAAGGGACCGGCAGTTCGCCGGGCTCATCCCTTGACATTCACGACCTGCCACAGGGTATGGACGACATCGATGAGATCCGTCTGGGCCTGGATCACAGCTTCCACGTCCTTGTAAGCCGCCGGGCTTTCATCAAGCACATGCCGATCCTTACGGCACTCTATGCCTTCGGTGGCTGCCCGGTGCATTTTGAGTGTAATGGCGTTACGGGCATCCGTGCGGGACATGACACGTCCGGCGCCGTGGGAGCAGGAACAGAAACTGTCACTATCTCCCTTGCCGCGGACGATATAGGAACCGGTGCCCATGGACCCCGGAATGATGCCGAGATCCCCTTCCCTTGCCCGGACCGCCCCCTTGCGGGTCACCCAGACTTCTTCCCCGAAATGAACTTCCCGGGCCGCGTAATTGTGGTGACAGTCCACGACCTTTTCGCTGATCTTGAATTTCGGCAGATGTTTCTTGAGGGCGAGGATGACAAACTCCATCATGGCGTGGCGATTTTCCAGGGCATAATCCTGAGCCCAGAGCAGGGCCTCGATGTAATCGTCAAAGAGGTCGCTGCCTTCCGACAGGTAACTCAGATCCCTATCGGGCAGATTATTCTCGTGGCCGCGCATGTCTTCCCTGGCCCGCTCGATAAAATAACGACCGATATTGTTGCCGGGACCGCGGGAGCCGGAATGAAGGGTAATCCAGATATGATCGCTTTCATCGATACAGATCTCGATGAAGTGATTGCCTCCACCAAGGGACCCCAGCTGTTCCAGGGGTTTGCGATGGGAAATCTTCGGATGTTTGTCGACCAAGGCCCGGTAGCCGTCATTCAATTGCCGCCAGCGGGTATTGACCGACGCCGGAACGTTCAGCCAGCCGCCTTTTTGCGCGCGGCCTTTGACGCTGACCATGCCGTGGGGAACGCTGCGCTCAATCTCGTCACGCACCCGCGACAGCTTGTCCGGCAGTTTATCGGCGGTCAGGGAGAGTTTCCAGGCCATCATGCCGCAGCCAATATCGACACCGACCGCAGCCGGAATAATCGCCTGTTTCGTCGGGATAACCGAACCGACCGTGGCCCCGATGCCGACATGGCAATCGGGCATGGCGGCGACATGGGAATGGATGATGGGCAACCGCGCCACATTCTCGAGCTGCTGGATGGCCGCCGCCTCGACGGTTACACCCTCGTTCCAGATTTTCAGTGGGGTTCCGCCGGCGACATCCCGGTGTTCGAATTTCCCGCTCATGACTTCTCTCGCTGCATCAAAATTAAACTAGTTCCTGAACCGGCAATTGTCACACCGCTGAACAGAAGAGGAGCGGGCTTATCCACCATCCGACCTGAACATATCCTGAACGGCGAAATTTCATGATCGTTTGTTTAACGCAGTTCCCGGCATTGTCGGAATGCGAATACAGATGCGGGCCAACACCAGCTACACATATGCGTCAACACTAATTGTCCTGTCTGGTGCACCCGGACAAACCTGTATATGACAAGAGCAAAGCGTATCAGAACTAGCTCAGAACCAAACAGGAGGACTATATGGTATTTCAGGAGATCAAGGGATTCAAAGCGACCGCCGATCTGGAGATGACCGGCCAGTGTATCAGCCACGCCCGCACCGACTGCAGGGCCCGTGACGTCGTGCAGTCGACGGACGAACCGGAAGCGCGGGGCGGAACCAATACGGGGCTGACGCCGACGGAAACCTTATGGGCGGCCCTTCTGGGGTGCACCAATGTTATCGGCCACCGGGTTGCGGAACGCCATGGCATGAAC
>JBPCWG010000515.1:0-8452 GCA_051009705.1 Methyloligellaceae bacterium
GCCCTTATCCGGCTTGTCGGCGGCAATGTTGTAACCGCGGCGGAAATTCGCCGTCTCATAGGCAACGCTTCCCTTGATCCGCCGGGATACATATTACTGGCCATCGTCGTTATCGTCATTGCAGCGCTGTGCATGATAACATCGAGATATGGAGTTTATCGAATTCTCAACAGTCGCCAATAGATTGAATATCGGACATGCTGTTTCTGATAGCGGAAAAATTGGTATGCTGATATTTTCATTCGATATGGGAATCGCGTTGACGGTAGCAAGTACATCTGAAAAATGCGCAACATCGGCCGAACAATTCGTACACTTTTGGGAGTCTGCGTGCTGACTCTTTTGCTGTTTGGCCTGGGATTGTTTTTCTTCGTCAGCGCCATCAGCGATTCAGGTTTCGTTCAAAACGACAAAGCCGACGGAATTGTCGCCCTTACCGGCGGCCAGTCCCGCATTCAGGAAGCCCTAAAGCTGTTAGCCGTTGGCAGTGGCAAACGAATGCTGATTACCGGTGTCAATCCAACGACAACCACGAAGAATTTGAAATCGATCATGCCCAACTATGGTACGCTGTTCGAATGCTGTGTCGATATCGATAAGGTTGCCGCCAATACGATTGGGAATGCGGTTGCGACGCGCAAGTGGACTGAAGATCATAAATTCCAGTCGTTGATTGTTGTGACGTCAAGCTATCACATGCCGCGAAGCATGGTAGAGCTACGACGTGCCCTTCCGAATGTGGAACTCATTCCTTACCCGGTGACACCTTCCAATTTTCATATCGACGCCTGGTGGGCTTATCCAGGTACGGCCCGGCTTGTGATTACGGAGTATTTGAAATTTATCCCGGCGATTGCCCGACTGGCAATGACCCGGATCTCAGGCAGTGTACAGCCCATTTCCGCCGTACCGGCATCTGCCGACCAGAAATCATTTTGAATTATTGGATTAAATGGTCGGCATGTCCCTAATCATACGTTCAACATTGTTTAATCTCTTGTTTTACATCATTACGGCCTTGTTCGTGGTTGGTGGCTCACCCTTGCTATTCGGACCGCGAAGCTGGGCCATGGCCGGGCTGCGGACACATGCCCTAACCTGCCTTTGGCTACTCAAGCATGTAGTTGGCCTGCATCTCGAAGTCCGCGGAAAAGCAAATATTCCCGATTGCGCTTATTTGGCGGCGAGCAAGCACCAATCCGCCTGGGAGACCTTTGCGCTCATTCCCCTGTTCCGCGATCCGGCGATGGTTATGAAGGCCGAGCTGTTCTGGATCCCCTTCCACGGCTGGTTTTCACGAAAATTCGAAATGATCGGTGTCAAACGTGAAACCGGGCCCTCGGCTCTGCGCCATCTTGTCAGGGAAGCCAAAGACAAAGCCGCCCAGGGTCGGGAAATTGTCATCTTCCCGGAAGGAACAAGACGAGCTCCGAAAGCGCCACCAGACTACAAGTCAGGGATATCAATGATTTATCACGCACTTGATGTTCCTTGCGTGCCAATCGCCCTTAATTCGGGCCTCTTCTGGCCGCGCCGGAGCTGGCTCAGAAAGCCGGGAACCATAGTGGTTGAGTTTCTACCGGCCATTCCTCCTGGAATGGATCGCAAACAATTCAAGAAAACACTTCAAGTTTCTATAGAAACAGCAACAGACAATCTGTTGGAAGAAACCTTAAATGCAAATAATGCTGCATTATCTCATTGATATATAATATTAAACTTCCATCTACCCTATGAAAGATCATTCATTTGGGTCATTTGCACTTGAAATATTCGTATTTATTGAGTACAAAACAAGAACATTTAGCGAATCAATTGAGTACTTGTGGAAATTCATCAACTTCATAAAGTCGATGGATATTGATGGAAGAGAGAGATTGAAAAACTCTTAAACAGGGGAATTTTGCCACATATTCTTTGTCGTACCCACAATGAACAGAGACATTCAAATCAGCAGAGCTTTTAAGTAACCAAATGACAACCGGAACAGATATTTCAAAAACCATTTGGGACATGAAATACCGCCTGAAAAAGGTGGATGGGTCCCCCGTGGACAAGTCGATCCAGGACACCTGGAAACGGGTTTCCCGGGCTGTTGCACGGGCAGAGAAAAAGTCGCAGCGCAAATACTGGGAAAAAGAATTTTCCGATCTTCTGACATCCCAGACATTTTTACCTGCCGGCCGCATTTTGGCTGGAGCCGGCACCAAGCGCAAAGTAACTCTCTTCAACTGCTTTGTCTTGGGGCGGATTGAAGATGATCTTTCGTCAATATTCGAACATGTGAAGGAAGCGGCCCTGACCATGCAACAGGGCGGCGGTATCGGTCATGACTTTTCGACCTTGCGCCCCAGAGGTGCACCGGTCAAAGGGGTTGGTTCAGATGCCTCGGGTCCAGTGAGTTTCATGAATGTCTGGGACTCGATGTGCCGAACAATTCTGTCAGCGGGCACGCGACGCGGGGCGATGATGGGAACACTGAGATGCGATCATCCCGACATTGAGGAATTCATAGAAGCCAAATCTGACCCGGCAAAACTACGCATGTTTAATTTGTCAGTTCTGGTGACAGATTCCTTCATGGATGCAGTTGAAAGAAATGCAAACTGGTCACTCGAATTTGGTGGTCAGACCTATCGGCAGATAAATGCCCGGGACCTCTGGGCAAAAATAATGAAAGCCAATTACGATTACGCTGAACCCGGTGTCATTTTTATTGACCAGGTTAACAAGCTAAATCCCCTGTCCTACTGTGAAACGATTTCGGCGACTAATCCTTGCGGTGAACAACCCCTGCCGCCTTATGGTGCCTGTTTGCTTGGTTCGATAAACCTCACCCGATTGGTGAAAAATCCGTTCACTAAACAAGCCAGGCTCGATGAGGCTAATCTCCGCGATGTTGTTTCAAAGGCAATACGTTTCCTTGACAATGTCATTGATATTTCAAATTACCCACTGAAAAATCAACGGCAGGAGGCTATCGCCAAGAGACGGATTGGCCTGGGTATCACCGGACTTGCCGATGCATTAATCATGTGCAGGACGCATTATGGCTCTGAAGAAGCGCGTTCATTAGCGCGTAACTGGATGCGTGTCATTTCGGAAGAGGCTTGGCTTTCAAGCTCACATCTCGCCGGTGAGAAAGGTGCCTTTCTTTTTTTTGACAGCGAGAGATTCCTCAATACGGATGCGGGAAAGAAGCTGCCGAAACAGGTACGAGACTCAATAAAGCTCGATGGTGTGCGGAACGGACTTGTGACTTCCATCGCACCGACAGGGACAATTTCACTGTTTGCTGGAAATGTTTCGAGTGGGATCGAACCCGTATTTGACTACTCCTATCAACGGCAGGTTTTGCAGGCCGATGGAACGAACAAGTCAAGCACGGTGGAAGACTATGCCTACGGTCTTTTCCGAACACGGAGAGGTGGATCGAAATCTTTACCGGACTATTTTGTGACTGCTGGCGACCTGCCACCGCTTGATCATTTAAAAATGCAGGCGGTTCTGCAGCCGTTCGTCGATAGTGCAATTTCAAAGACACTGAATTGCGCGGAATCAATTTCCATGGCCGAGTTCGAAGAAATCTACCTGGAAGCCTTTCGGCTGGGTCTCAAAGGCTGCGCAACTTATCGTCCCAATGAAATAACCGGATCTGTTCTGGTCGCAAATTCGGATCATTCTTTGAAGGCTGGTGAGACAGACTTGGTACCTGCAGAGATGGAAGCATCAATGAATTCCACATCTGGAGAAGACACGATCTCCGTTCCCGGGGACGTGGTGTATATGTCCGTCCCTCTGGCGCGTGATGAATCACTTTCGGGAAAAACCTACAAGCTCAAATGGCCAGACTCCGACCACGCCATGTACGTCACCATCAACGATATTACCCAGGATGGCCGACGCCGGCCTTTTGAAATTTTTATCAATTCAAAAAATCTAGAGCATTATTCATGGACCGTGGCCCTGACGCGGATGATCAGTGCCGTTTTTCGGCGTGGCGGTGACGTATCGTTCGTTGTCGAGGAATTGAAGGCAATATTTGATCCCCGGGGAGGACAGTGGATCAAAGGCAGATATGTACCCAGTTTGCTGGCGGCAATCGGAGATATCATTCAGGAACACATGATTGATATTGGATTTCTTTCCTCGGACTCCGGTGCAGAACTGAAAATAAAAGAATCAAAATCCGTCAAAAATCACTGTCCGAGATGCGGCTTACAAAGTCTCGTTTATCAGGAAGGATGCCTTGTCTGTCGCAATTGCGGTTATTCCAAATGTGGCTAAGACATTGATTGTTAGGTGTAAATTGTAAGTATGTAATCTGAATTGTGGCTAAAAATTCACTGAATTACCTTATTTCCAGCCCCATTCTGGCTTGAAATTCGGACTATCAGACCCAATTCAGATCTAAATCAAATATTGTTGCGTAATTTAACAGTGAAAGTGCGTTAGTTGATGAATTAACGGTGGAAGGGCTTTCCTATGCATGTAGCAAACACATTTGAAAATGAGACTCCGCAGCTTGAATCGGTTCTCTCTGGTTCCGAGCAATCGATCGGAGAGAAATATGTGTACTGGAAAGGCACATCTGACCGCAGGTATTTGCACACCGTTTTCGATCTGAAGCGTTGTCCGCCGCTCCCCCGGATCAATTACATTCTCGTTCATCGTGATGAAGAAGGACGCCGGACACCTCTGCATGTGGGATATACGGTCCGGGAATCCGGCAGTCTGAATCTTGCCCATCTGCGTCAGAAAGGGGCTTCGCTTGGAGCCAACGAAGTTCATATTCACTTGCTCACGGAATCTGATGTCGAACGCAAACTTATTGAATTCGATTTGCGCACTTTAACCGTTGCAACGAATATCCGCAGAATGCACTTGTCTCCGGCCAACAGTCATTAGCCAAAACAATTGCTCCGAACAAGCTATAGGATTGCAACTTGTGTCCTCTGGAATCCTGTTTACGGCTGCCTAACTAGACCCGCGACTAGATGTTGAACCGTTTATAATCCAAAGCTGCTGCCAGTCTTGTCATGGGAGGATCGGCGATTTCCAGTTCGTCCAAATGTTCCACCGTGTTCAGCACATAATCAATATTAGCGCCTGATTGCCCCACGCCATTGCGAACGAGGTAGACTTGTCTCGAGAAATTTATGAGCCCGGTATAATGCGGGTGCGTCCGGTTGACGAGAAATGATGTGGCACGAACAGTACGGCCGCTACCGTCCAGCAGTTTTATCGGTCGGGTTTTCTCCTGATATACATTCAATCCTTGTTCGCGTTTGCGCAGGTATTTCCGCGTTTGCCGCACAAATTCCTCTGACACCCGAAAGGCGACGCCCTGACAAACCCCACCGGCGTCGAGTCCAAGAACAAGCCCGGGCTTCGCCCACGTGCCACGATGAATGACGGAGTAAATGCACAAAGATCTATGTGCCCCTTCCATCAGCGCCGGCTGCCGTTCCGCATATTCGAATCCGGGTCGCCACATAAGAGACCCATATCCAAATACCCACATATCGGTCATTTATCGCATCCTCGGTTGCGCTCAACCAAACGGTAATCGTTCAACCGCTGCTTAATCACTTGCGACTGTTATGACGGCCAAAATCTGGTCGGCTGATATCCTGACCGGCTTCAATAATAGTCTTGCGGACGTTGCGCGTTCTCGTAAAAAGTTCGAACAGCGCATCCCCGTCCGACCAGCGTACAGCCCGTTGAAGTGATGCAAGATCTTCGGAAAACCGACCCAGCATTTCCAGTATGGCATCCTTGTTATGGAGGCACACATCCCTCCACATGACCGGATCCGAAGCTGCCAGCCGGGTAAAATCACGAAACCCGCCAGCTGAATATTTGATGACTTCAGATTGCGTGACTGTCTCCAAATCGTCGGCGGTCCCGACAATATTATATGCAATCAAGTGAGGTAGATGACTGGTGATCGCCAGCACGAGATCATGGTGCCTGGCATCCATGATATCAACATAGCTTCCGCAAGCCATCCAGAATTTCTTCAGATTTTCAACACTTTCGGCATCGACCGATTCTTCAGGGGTCAGAATGCACCACCGTCCCTGGAAGAGTTCCGCGAAGCCCGCTTCTGGTCCGGACTGTTCGGTTCCGGCGATGGGATGGCCTGGAATGAAATGGACGCCCGGTGGAACATGGGGCTTGATCAGATTAATGACGTCACGTTTGACGGACCCCACATCCGTTAGTATGGCCCCATCGGTGAGGTTTGGCGCAATGCGCTCGGCAATCGATTCATTCGCACCGACAGGCACACACAAAATGACCAGGTCGGCACCGACCACGGCTTCGGCGGGATCTGAATAAACTTCGTCGACAAGACCAAGCTCAAGGGAAATATCACGTGTCTTCTCGCTCTTGGCGGCACCTGAAATGCTTTCAACGATGTTGTTTTTGCGGACGATATGACTAATTGATGATCCGATCATGCCGAGCCCGATAAGCGCCAGTTTCTTGAACATAGGCGTTTCCATGGATAGTTCTCCTAGTTCAGAAAATCACTGAGCGCTTTTACGACAGCTTTATTTTCTTCTTCGGTACCAACAGTAAGTCGCAGCGACTCCGGCAGCCCATAGCTCGCCACTCCTCTGAGTAAAATCCGTTGGCTCTGCAAATAGGCGTTTGCTTTTTCGACTGAATGCTCAGAGTCATCAGGGAAATCAACGAGTAGAAAATTGCCAACACTCGGCGTCACGGCAAGACCCAAATCCCGTAATTTCTGGTCCAGCCAGCTGAGCCAGCGATCATTGTGTTCCCGGGCCATTGACACGTGCGACTGGTCCTCGATTGCCGCGACACCCGCGGCAATGGCTGCGCCATTGACGTTAAAGGGACCACGGATTCGGCTAAGGACATCGGATATTTCTCTGGGACAATACACCCATCCAATCCTGAGATTGGCGAGTCCGTAAATTTTTGAAAATGTCCGGGTCATGACCGTGTTTTCGGATGTCGCGACCAATTCGATACCGGCTTCATAATCGTTGCGCCGAACATACTCCGCATATGCCCCGTCAAGAATCAGCAGAACATGGCCGGGCAAATTAATGCGAAGTCTTTTAATATCTCCGATGGGGACGTAGGTCCCGGTGGGATTATTTGGATTTGCGATAAATACGGCTTTTGTTTTTTCAGTAACACGATTGAGAATTGCATCGACATTGCATGTGCGATCGGTTTCCGGTGCCGAAACCGGAATACCGCCATTTGCAAGAATCGCAATTTTGTAAACGAGAAATCCATGTTCACTGAATATGGCCTCATCCCCTGGGCCGATATAGGCCTGCGCAAGCAGATTAAGTAATTCATCTGAACCGGCGCCACATATGATACGCTCGGAATCAAGGCCGTATAGCTTGCCAATAGCTTCCCGCAATCGTGTCGAGGCCCCGTCCGGATATCGCTCAAGCTGCAAAGCTTCTTCATTGTAGGCCGCAAGAGCCTTGGCACTGGGGCCAAGCGGCGTCTCATTCGACGTTAACTTAATGACCTTTCCGGCTCCAGGCAGCTCACTTTCACCCGGAACATAAGGACTGATATTTAGTATACCGGGCTGGGGGACCGGTTTCCCCGATACGGACATGGATCGCTCCGAGCTTTTGATAAATTGTCTGAAACTGTTATTTGCCAAATCGACAACAAAAAAAGCAATTCCGAGAAAACGAAATTACAATTGAATTTACCCCAAATCGAGAGCAAATCGTCGATATTGTTAAGTCGTGATTGATTGAAATGCAAAGAAAAGATTGACATTTCCGTTCAAGGGCCTAGCTCTGGTGTCCTTATAGCTTAGGCCCTTGAGAAGAAATCGAAATCTGACCACTCAGGCGGCGCGAAAACGGGTGAGACTGATGTAAGTTGGATGGTTCGGAAATATCGGATCAGGAACAGATCGAAGTGACAGACCATACAGAATTCAAGGAACGCAAGATCGATCAGGGATCTTTCGCGGAATTTGGTCCGGATGAGCCGCTGGAGCTCGACGGCGGAACCGTTCTTGCACCTTACACTCTTGCCTACCAGACATACGGCAGTTTGAATGCCGACAAGTCAAATGCGGTTCTGGTCTGCCATGCTCTGACCGGCGACCAGCACGTCGCCAATGAACACCCGATAACCGGAAAACCCGGCTGGTGGACAACAATGGTCGGACCCGGCCGCCCCATTGACACGAACATTTTCTATGTCATCTGTGTAAACATTATTGGCGGTTGTATGGGATCGACGGGACCTTCCTCGATCAATCCTGCAACGGGCAAGGTCTACGGTTTGGATTTTCCGGTCATCACGATCAAAGACATGGTTCGTGCCCAAATCCGATTACTCGATAAGTTGGAAATTCCTGACCTCTTCTGCGCCATTGGTGGATCAATGGGCGGTATGCAAGTCTTGCAACTCGTGGCCTCTCATGGAG
>JBPCWG010000516.1:0-3485 GCA_051009705.1 Methyloligellaceae bacterium
AATTCTATCCAAGCTTGGAATTTCCAATCCTTACGTGGATTGAACCAGCCGATACAGGAGTAAATGTAGTCTAAAATATCATGACCGATCACGCTCTTCCGAAACCACAGACAACTTCATCGTCAACGATAGATAAACAGATCTCAGAATTAGGCCTGCTGTCGAAAATCCGCGCGAAGCTTGGCCTAGAAAATCCGCAGACCTTGAGGGAGACCATTGAAGACGCGCTCGAAAGCGACATCCCTTCGGAAGAAGATTTTTCCAACCAAGAACGACTAATGCTTCTAAACCTTCTCCGGTTCGGCGAGTTGAAGGTTGAAGATGTTATGGTGCCCCGGGCGGACATTATCGCATTCGATGAATCGGCCAAACTCGATGAACTCCTGAGGTTGTTTGAGGAAGCCGGCCATTCCAGAATACCTGTCTACAAGGAAACCCTTGATGACCCCACAGGAATGGTTCACATCAAGGATTTGATGCAATGGATCATTCACAATGCCACGGGGCGTAATACCAGAAAAAATTCAAAATCGTCATCGGCATCTGTTAGTGATTCGAAAAGCACAATCAACCTCGAAAATATCAATCTATCGGTGACTGTCCATTTTGCGGATATTCAGCGAAATGTTCTGTTTGTCCCGCCGTCGATGTCGGTTGTTGACCTGCTTCTTCGCATGCAGTCCACGCGTGTTCATATGGCATTGGTAATCGATGAATATGGGGGGACGGACGGGCTTGTTACGATCGAGGACCTCGTCGAAGAAATCGTCGGCGAGATTGAAGATGAACATGATAGCGAAGACAAGCCTCTGATTATTGATGAAGGCGAACGTGGTTTGGTCGCTGATGCCCGGACACCGATTGGCGAACTGGAGGCGAAGCTGAATATCTCTCTCAATCTCGATGACAGCGAAGAGGATGAGTTCGATACGCTGGGCGGGTTGGTCTTTACAATTGTCGGACGTGTCCCTGTCCGCGGCGAACTCGTTAGACACCCAAACGGAATTGAGATTGAAGTTCTTGATGCCGATCCGCGACGCCTTAAGCGCGTTCGTGTCAACCGGAAATGACGGGATCCGAACCGGTCTGCAAAAAAAATAAAACGAAGCGAGTAAATCAACCGACTTCTGTGGCACGTCCGTGAGGGGTTTCGCCGTATGCAGGCAATCAGCGATTTCATAGCCGACCTTTCGGGCTGGAAACAGTGGTTTATTGCTCTTCTCGCAGGGGCTGCCGCCACGCTCTCTTTGGCTCCGAATCTTTTCTGGATCAGCCTGTTTGTTTCCGTACCCATTCTCATTTGGATGCTGGATGGAATCTGGCTGCGGTCCATGTCCGGGAAGTCCGGCCGAAATACATTGTCAAACGCTTTCATCGTTGGCTGGTGGTTCGGCTTTGGATATTTCTTTGTCGGGTTGCGTTGGATTGGTGAGGCTTTTCTGGTCGACGCTGACCTGTTCGCGTGGTTGATGCCATTTGCCATGGCATTGCTTCCAGCCGGCCTGGCGCTCTTTTTCGGCGTCGCGACAGCCTGTATTATTCGCTTTTGGAGACCCGGTATATCTCGAATACTGCTACTGGCCTGGGCCTTGTTCGCCACGGAACTGCTGCGCGGGCATATTTTTACCGGCCTCCCCTGGAATACACTTGGCTATAGTCTGACCGGTACCGATGGATTGATGCAGTCAACTTCCGTCGTTGGCGTCTATGTCTTGACTTATGTCGCGGTTCTTGTGTTTTCGGTTCCGGCCGCGCTTGTGTTTCCGCAGAATTCGAACAACAGGATAGCTGCGAATTGGTCTTTCGCCATTGCAGTATTGCTGCTGGTTATCTCCCTGGACATTGCCGGTCAATGGCGCCTGACAGACAAGAAATCCGGCACTCAGTCAAATATTCGACTGCATTTGGTTCAACCGAATATCAATCAGAAAGAAAAGTGGCGACCGGAGAATCAAAAGGAAATTGTTGATCGGATCATTGGCCTCAGCAAGTTGGCAGAAACCGGGACGTCAGCGGGGAGTATTCCGAAAAATATTATCATATGGCCCGAGGTTGCTCTGCCGTTCCTTTTTGATAAGAACGCCGAATTCCTCAATTTTCTGGGGGATTCGATCCCCGACGAAACTGTACTCATCACTGGTGCGATTCGAACCGGAAATGGTGATCCAGGTCGGCAGGATGGGCGTCCGAGAGAAATTTACAACAGCCTGATGGTAATTGACTCCGACGGACAAATCGAAAAAGTTTATGACAAGAAACATCTGGTTCCCTTCGGGGAATATTTGCCCTTTCAGAATTTTCTGGAAGCCATTGGATTGCAGCAGCTGACCCGGCTCAGAGGCGGATTTACCGAAGGGCGGGGTGAGCGATATATACAGGCAAATTCACTTCCGGCCTTCGCCCCCTTAATTTGCTATGAGATTATTTTTTCAGGCGCTGTTGTTGAAGTCACGAATCGTCCCGAATGGTTGCTCAACCTAACGAATGATGGTTGGTTTGGAGATACTGCCGGACCTCACCAGCATCTGCACCAGGCCCGAATTCGCGCCATTGAAGAGGGGCTTCCGGTTGTGCGTGTTGCCAACACCGGTATATCTGTTGTCATCGATTCCTACGGTCAGATCCTTGAAAGGATTCCGTTGAACCAGATGGGAACAATTGATTCTGGTTTACCATTGCCGCTGGAAGAAACTGTCTATGCCCGACATGGATTGCCGATTATTTTCGTTTTGTTGATTCTCGGATTTCTATTCCCGGTGATTTTACAAGCTCGAAGTGGCGATGATCTGAAAAGTGTATCCGATACTTGACGGCTAGTCCGCTTTTCCATATCAAGTATTGATAATCCATAATAGTTTTGAATCGATTCGAAATTGTCTGAGACATCATCCTTAGAATCCAACTCGACCGATAAGATTGAGGGAAAAAGCAAGCGGCCGAACCCCATCGATAAGCATGTCGGTCAACAGCTTCGAACGCGTCGCGTTTCCATGGGGCTCAGTCAGGAAAAACTTGGCGAACGACTCGGCCTGACATTTCAGCAGGTGCAAAAATACGAAAAAGGTGCAAATCGGATCGGAGCGAGCCGGCTGTATGAAATTGCCAACGTGCTCGATGTTTCCGTCCAGTACTTTTTTGAAAACATTACGCTGCCGACGGACGGGGAACCGACCGCGTCGGGATTTTCGGAGAAACCGACAAGTTTTGATGTTTCGGAATTTGCGGATTCACCCGATGGAGTTGAACTGAACAAAGCATTTGTGGAAATCAGAGATGCCTCCGTTCGACGACAAGTCCTGGATTTAGTCAAAGCTATAGCGCGTTCGAATCGAAGTTGAACTTTTGATTTGCGTGTATTGGTTTTCCCTTGACCCTCTGATTAAAGCTTGCCACAACACGATTTTCGCTGAGGCGATTTGTTTGGGTATTTTGGAGTAAAGGGGTCTTCGGTGACGCGCAAAAATTATCTCTTCACAAGTGAATCG
>JBPCWG010000517.1:0-18738 GCA_051009705.1 Methyloligellaceae bacterium
CTCCTGAAGAATATCGGGAAAAATGGGGATTGCCCCATGACTATCCCATGGTGGCCCCCAATTACGCGGCAGCACGATCAGCATTGGCCAAAAAAATGGGTCTCGGCCAGAGACGCGGGTCGTAAAACTCCTAAACGATTTGCTATTTTTCTCGTCCAAGGTGCTCCGGTGTGAAAACACCGCGCGCCTTTGCCATTCGCTCATAAGAATTCAACGGATGACAAATTTGCGAATTCCCTGCAATAGCCTTATCGGTCACCAGATTCTTCCGGGATGAGAATGCCGAAAAGCGAAATCAATTTAGATAAACGGACAAGTTATCTTGGCAGAGTTGTTGTACCCATAAGATATTTATCAATCGAATGGGCGGCCTGTCGGCCCTCCCGTATGGCCCAGACGACCAGAGACTGGCCACGCCGCATGTCACCGGCAACAAAGAATTTGTCTTTTGAAGTCGTATAATCCAGCTCATTGGCAAGAACGTTTCCGCGCTCATCCAGACTGAGATCCAGGGACTCGATCATGCCTTTGCGAACCGGATTGATAAAACCCATTGCCAGTAAGACGAGATCAGCTTTGAGTTTGAATTCTGTGCCAGGAACGGGTTGAAAATTCTCATCTGCTCGAATGCAATCGAGCCGGGCAACATGGCCGTCTTCACCGGTGAATTTCTGGGTCATCACGCTCCAATCCCGCTTGGCCCCTTCTTCCTGACTGGAAGACGTACGCATTTTTAGCGGCCAGTGGGGCCAGGTGAGATCCTTATTTTCCTTTTCCGGTGGCATGGGCATGATTTCGAGTTGCGTTACGGAAAGTGCGCCCTGGCGGAATGACGTGCCGATACAGTCCGACCCGGTATCGCCACCGCCGATAACGATGACATGCTTGTCGGTTGCCAGGATAGGTTCAATATCCCCTAATGGTTCACCGGCGACACGACGATTCTGTTGCGGTAAAAAGTCCATCGCAAAATGCACACCGCCCAATTCACGCCCTTCGATGGGGAGATCGCGTGGTTCTTCAGAGCCGCCAGTAAGTAATACCGCGTCCGCATCGCTGGAAATTTCATCAACGGATATGGTGACGCCGACATTGGCATTGCAGTGAAATGTCACGCCTTCCTCAATCATCTGCTCCACACGGCGTTCCACGATTTTCTTTTCCATTTTAAAATCGGGAATGCCATACCGAAGCAGCCCCCCCGGAAAAGCGTGTTTCTCGTAGACGTGAACATCATGGCCTACACGTGTTAGCTGCTGGGCAGCCGCCAGTCCGGCCGGACCCGAACCGACGATCACAACTTTCTTGCCAGACTTCGTTTGCGATGGTTGTGGCTCAATCCAGCCTTCGGCAAAGCTTTTGTCGGCAATGGCACATTCTATTGTTTTGATTGTTACGGGTGAGTCAATCAAGTTTAGCGTACAAGCTGCTTCACAAGGTGCCGGGCAGATTCTGCCGGTTATTTCGGGGAAATTGTTCGTCGAGTGCAAGTTGTTGCTGGCCTCCTGCCAGTCCTCCTGATAAATCAAATCGTTCCAGTCCGGGATCTGATTGTTGACCGGACACCCCTGGTGACAATATGGGATGCCGCAATCCATGCACCGGGCCGCCTGCCGTTTGACATCGCGATCCTCAAGGGGAATAACGAACTCGCGATAATTGCGAATACGATCTGCCGCCGGTTTGTTGGTGCGCTCATGACGTTCGATTTCAAGGAAGCCAGTAATCTTTCCCATGGTCTTACTTGCCTCCCCTTAAGCCGATTTCGAGTTCATCGAAACCCGTCGTGTCCGCAGCTTGCTGACGTTCCATCTCTTTCAATGCCCGGCGATATTCAACGGGCATGACTTTTACAAATTGCGGAAGATAGTCGTTCCAGTTTTCCAGAATTTCCTTGGCGCGTTCTGAATTTGTGTAGTGTTTGTGATTTTCTATGAGTTGCAGCAAGCGTTCAGAATCGAAACGGGTCATGTCGCGCATGACATCGACCAATCCATGACTTTGCAAATCTCCACCCTGATGAGCAATCCGTTCCAGAGTCTCATCTTCTGCTTCAATGGGTTCAAGATCGACCATCGCCATATTGCAGCGGGTTTCGAATGTACCATCTTCATCGAGCACATAAGCGATTCCACCAGACATTCCGGCTGCAAAATTGCGTCCCGTTGAGCCGAGTACGACCACAACGCCACCCGTCATGTATTCGCAGCCATGATCTCCCGTTCCTTCGACAACGGCGATCGCGCCGGAATTGCGAACCGCAAATCGTTCACCGGCTACTCCCCGGAAATAGCACTCGCCACTGATGGCTCCATATAAAACGGTATTGCCGACGATGATGGATTTTTCCGGAACAATTTGTGAAATCTCCGGCGGCCGAACAATCAGGCGCCCGCCGGACAATCCCTTGCCGACATAGTCATTGGCTTCACCTTCCAGATCGAAGGATATGCCGCTGGCCAGCCAGGCGCCGAAACTCTGACCGGCGATCCCCTTGAAACTAACCCAGACAGTATCTTCCGCCAGTCCGGTATGTCCGTACTTGGCAGCCAGGCGGCCCGACAACATAGCGCCGGTTGTACGGTCCGTATTGCCGATTTCCATATCGAATTTGACAGGTTTTTTGTCCTCGAGTGCCGGCTTGGCTTTTTCAATCAGTTTTTGGTCCAGTACTTTCTCAAGTCCGTGATCCTGCCTTTCACTATTGAAGATGGCAACATCGTCAGGCATTTTCGGCTTAAAGAAGAGTTTGCCAAATTCGAGCCCTTTGGCTTTCCAGTGATCTATCGCACGCTCTTTATCGAGTAGATCGCTTTGTCCAATCATCTCATCGAACTTGCGATAGCCTAGTTTTGCCATCCACTCCCGTACCTCTTCTGCGACAAAGAAAAAGTAATTGATGACGTGTTCCGGCGTGCCCGTAAAGCGTGCCCGCAGAACCGGATCCTGGGTTGCAATTCCGACCGGACAGGTGTTCAGATGGCACTTGCGCATCATGATGCAGCCTGCGGCGATAAGCGGTGCTGTCGAAAATCCAAACTCGTCGGCTCCGAGAAGCGCTCCGACGATCACATCGCGCCCCGTCCTCAATCCGCCGTCAACCTGAACGCATATACGACCGCGCAGACGGTTCATTACGAGTGTCTGATGTGTTTCAGCAAGACCGATTTCCCAGGGACTACCTGCGTGTTTGATGGATGTCAGTGGGCTAGCCCCTGTACCACCTTCAAAACCGGAGATGGTCACATGATCGGCCCGGGCTTTGGACACTCCCGCCGCAACCGTGCCGACGCCAACTTCGGACACAAGTTTCACGCTCACATCGGCTTCGGGATTGACGTTTTTTAAATCGAATATGAGTTGAGCCAGATCCTCAATGGAGTAGATGTCGTGGTGCGGTGGTGGTGAGATGAGCCCCACACCGGGTGTCGAATGTCGCACTCGGGCGATAACTGAGTCCACCTTATGGCCGGGTAGCTGCCCACCTTCACCGGGTTTCGCACCCTGGGCCATTTTAATCTGCATCATATCGGAATTGGCCAGATATTCGGTGGTTACACCAAAACGTCCCGAAGCGACCTGCTTAATCGCAGATCGCATGGATTCTCCATTTTCCATGGGTTCAAAGCGATCCGGCTCTTCGCCACCTTCGCCGGTATTGGATTTTCCACCGATCTTGTTCATAGCGATGGCCAGAGTCGTATGGGCCTCCCGGCTGATCGAACCAAAGGACATGGCGCCCGTTGCGAACCGTTTGACAATCTCCACAGCTGGCTCCACTTCGTCGAGTGGAACCACTTTGCGGCCAACATCTTCGGCCGACCGGATGTTAAACAAGCCCCTAATCGTGAAGAGTTGCTCATTTTGTGCATTTACGGATTCGGCAAATTCCCGATATTTATCCGGCTGGTTGCCGCGTACCGCATGCTGAAGATCCGCCACGACATTCGGACGCCACATATGGGCTTCACCGCGGAGGCGGAACGCATATTCCCCACCGACATCGAGCATGGTCTTGTGAACAGGCGAATCCGAGAAAGCCAGTCTGTGTCGGTCCAGCGTTTCCCTGGCGATTTCTTCTAGTCCGACGCCTTCGATCTGGGTATGTGTTCCGGCGAAGTACTCGTCAACAAATTCTTTGCGTAGTCCGACAGCATCGAAAATCTGGGCGCCGCAGTAGGAATGGTAAGTCGAAATTCCCATTTTTGACATGACCTTCAGAATACCTTTGTCAATCGCCTTGATGTAACGTTTGACGACGTCGCTTGATGAAAGGTTCTCATCAAATTCTTCTTTCAGATCATCGATGGTTTCAAAGGCGAGGTAAGGATTGATGGCCTCAGCGCCATAGCCTGCGAGCGTGCAGAACTGGTGGACTTCATGTGCCTCACCGGTTTCGACGACAATGCCGACACTGGTCCGCAGTCCATTGCGGATGAGATGATGATGAACCGCTGATGTGGCCAGCAGGGAAGGTACGGGAACGCGCGATTTACTCACGCGCCGGTCTGAAAGAATAATGATGTTGAAGCCACTCCTGACGGCGGCCTCAACTTGTTCCCGCAGCCGATCAAGTGATTTTTTCAGTCCGCCTTCACCGAGATCAACGGCATATGTTATATCCAGTGTCTCCGTTCGAAAATGGTTGCCCTCGATGTCACCAATTTCCCGAATGCGCTCGAGTTTTTCATTGGTGAGGATCGGTTGACCGGCTTCAAGTCGCTTGTGTTCGGATGATCCGGTGAGATCCAGAAGATTTGGGCGCGGTCCAATAAACGTCACGAGGGACATCACCAGTTCTTCCCGGATCGGGTCAATGGGCGGATTGGTGACCTGTGCAAAATTCTGTTTGAAATAGGTGTGGAGCAATTTCGGTTTCGAGGACAACGCCGAAATAGGCGTATCCGTTCCCATTGAACCGATCGCTTCCTGTCCCACATGGGCCATGGGCGACAGCAAAAATTTCAGACTTTCCTGTGTGTAGCCAAAGGCTTTCTGTCGATCCAGGACACTGACATTGGATTTTGCCGGGCTGTGCGAGGCAGGCGGAAGATCTCCGACATCAATTTGTCCTCGTTCCAGCCACTCCTGAAAGGGATGCGAGTTTGAAATATCAGCTTTCAATTCGTCATCAGAGATAATGCGACCTTGTTCCAGGTCAACGAGCAGCATCTTACCAGGCTGGAGGCGCCACTTGTGGGTAATCTTGGATTCATCGATCGGAAGAACACCCATCTCTGATGCAAGAAGAACCGTATCATCATCCATCACACAATAGCGGGCGGGCCGCAGACCATTGCGGTCAAGGGTTGCCCCGATCTGGCGACCGTCGGTGAACGCGACTGCCGCCGGGCCATCCCAGGGCTCCATTATGGCTGCACTATATTCGTAAAAGGAGCGGCGCTTATCATCCATCAATGGATTGCCGGCCCAGGCCTCAGGAATGAGAAGCATCATGGCATGTGGCAATGAATAGCCCCCGCGAACCAGGAGTTCGAGGGCATTGTCAAAACAGGCTGAATCTGATTGACCCTCGGGAATGAGCGGCCAGAGCTGTTCCAAGTCATCGCCGAATATGTCCGAAGCCATGGTCGCCTGACGGGCGGCCATCCAATTGACGTTTCCTCTTACGGTGTTGATCTCTCCGTTGTGGCAGATCATGCGGAAGGGTTGGGCCAGACTCCAGGTTGGGAAAGTGTTCGTTGAGAACCGCTGATGGACCAGGGCAAGAGCTGACACCATACGTTCATCCTGGAGGTCCAGATAATAACCACCGAGCTGTTTGGCTAGCAGCATACCTTTGTACAAAAGCGTTCTCGCCGACATTGAGGGAATATAAAAATACTGATGCCCCGCGGGTTGTTCGCGCATCATTCTCAGTTCGATTTTACGCCGGATAATAAACAGCTGAAGCTCAAAAGACTCTAGACTGTCGCAGGATTTCGCACGTCTGATCACCACCTGTTCGTGAACAGGTTCCGTAGGTAAGACAGATTCTCCAAGATCGGATGAATCCACGGGCACGAGACGCCAGCCAAGACAGCTCTGGCCCTGGGATTCGATTTCTTCTGTGATGATTTCTTTGACGAAAGCCCGCTCCGAATCATCCGTCGGCAGGAAAATTGGTGCGACACAATAGTGACCGGCCTCGGGGAGTTGAATACCCGTATCGTTCATTACCGCAACGAGAAAGGCATGGGGCATTTGCAGCAGGATACCACAGCCATCGCCGGCTTTGGGATCGGCACCAACGGCGCCGCGATGTTCGAGATTATCGAGGATCTGCAATCCCTGAACGATTATGTCGTGGCTTTTTTTGTTCTTCATATTGGCGATAAAGCCAATTCCGCAGGAATCGTGTTCTTTGGCGGCATTGTACAAACCGGTTTGTTCCGGCAAGCCTGCGGCAGCGTAAGGTGAAACCTTAAGATCTGAAAAATTGTTTCGTATTTTATTCATCCCGTCTTTCCGAATCTATTCACGCGGTCATTTGCGCTTTGAAATTTCTTAATTAGCCAATTTCGGTATCCCGTAGTCACACATGTTTGCTTCTTCGCATACAAACGAGTTCTCTAATTTTCTTTTTTGCTCTCATCTGAACAGAACACGCTCCTGATTCTTTGGAGTGTGAAGCTACTTCGCTCTCTTTTGAAGGCTTCAGATGTCCGCACAAACCTGCCGAGGGACAATCCAGAGAGTCTCCAACCCGTTCAGAAAGCCTAATGATATTTGGCGACCCCGAAATCGTTTGCCGAAGTCATCTGTCTGTGTTTATAGCCGATTCCGCAAACAGACGATTTCAACTCAAACGGTAACTCGCTCAAAGGACAGGATCACTGACCTAATATGCGCAAAATGCCAGAAATCCCTTCTTTTTACAAGTCAGAAGATATGATACATGATGTCGCTGTCAAACCAAGTTTAGAAACATAAAGTTGCAGAATTTATTGCCGATGATAAGAAATAGAGCATTATAATTTGTTCATATTCAGTATATTTAAGTAAAAATATTTCAGTACAAGGCAATTATTTGACCAAAAAGCATTCATCGGGAAATTTATTATTTGCAAATTCTTTAAAAGATTGAAAGGAGCTCCTGGAATTATGAATTCAGATATCAAACAAAGCAAATCAATGGGGGAATGGGAATCATCGCTCGATGCAGAAGCAATAGCAGCGGGATCGCGGCGGTTTGGATTGGTTTTTGCGACGGATAACCATACCTACTGGACAGAATCCCGGCCTGAGGAAGGTGGCCGAAACGTCATCATGCGCAGCGACACTAGCGGGCAGGTGGAGGACGTTCTTGCCAAAGAATATTCTGCAAGATCCCAGGTTCACGAATATGGGGGCGGTGAATTTTTAATCACGAACGACGGTTTATTCTTCGTCAATGACGAAGACCAGGACATTTATTTCCGGGATGAACAGGGAGGTGTTCAAAGAGTCACGCGAGAGCCGCAAACGCGATTTGCAGATTTTGCCTGGGACCCGAACCGCAGCCACATCATTGCTGTCGCCGAGGTGCATGCTGAGAACGAAGCTCATGCACAGCCAGAGAACAAACTCGTTTGTGTTTCTTTTAATCCTGAGACAGGTGCCGCCAGTCCGTTGAAAACCCTGTTTGCGGAAACGGACTTCTGTGCATTTCCCCAACTGGATCGGACGGGCAGGAAGCTGGCGTGGATCGGTTGGGATCTGCCGGCTATGCCCTGGGAATCTGCAGCCCTTTTTCTCGCGTCAATAAGCGATAGCGGTGAACTGGAAGGCATGAGACGAATTGAACCCGAAGTTGCAGGCGCTCAGTTCCAGCCCGCCTGGTCCGATGACGGAGAATTGTATGTGATATCCGACCATTCAGGATGGGGGAATTTGTACCGCATTAATGACGCCACCTTTCAACTGGTTCATCAAGTCGAAGGAGAATTCGCACGGCCTATATGGAATTTGGGGTGTCGTTCATACGGTATTGGCAGGGACAACGTACTGTACTCGGCTTGTCTCAGGGATGGAGGTGTTCGGTTAGTAAGGCTCGAAGGAAATCAAATGAGTTCGATTACGGATAAAAACACATTTACATCCTTCGAAAACGTCAGTGTCAGCGGCAATGATATCGCCGGTGTCGCAACATCAGGGGAACACGGACCAGCGATTGTCCGAGTGACTGATGGTCCGGATTTAGGGATCAATATCTGCCGATACGCCTCACAAGAAACTCTGGATAGCGATGACATCTCTCAAGGAGATCCGATCAAGTTTGACAATGAACAGGGTGATCCCGTGTTTGGTCTGTTTTATGGTCCCCGGAATAGCCGCTATTCAGTTTCCGATTCGGAACTACCACCTGCTATCATTACCCTCCACGGAGGGCCGACCGGATTCGGTGAAAGAGGTCTGAATCTCAATTTTCAGTACTGGACAAATCGCGGATTTGCGGTTTTTGACATCGACTATTCCGGCAGCTTTGGATATGGACGCGCCTATCGCCAACGTCTGGACGGAAACTGGGGCGTGCGGGATGTGCAGGATACAATCTGTGGTGCTCGCTATCTTGTTGACCGCGGACTGGCTGCAGATGGAAAAATATTTGTTTCCGGTGGTAGTGCAGGAGGCCTCACAGCTTTGCTGGCTCTCGCTCAATCGGACTTTTTTGCAGGTGGGGCTATTCGTTACGGAGTAGCCGATCTGAACAGCCTTGCGCAGATCACACATAAGTTCGAATCCGGATATCTTTACAGCCTGTTGGGTGTGAAGTCCGGTGAAGCCAGTTCTGTATTTGACGAGCGATCGCCTGTTCGTCAGGTACATGGAATCAAAAGTCCTGTGATCCTGTTTCAGGGGCTTGATGATTTCGTCGTGCCTCCGGAACAATCACGGGATATGGTGCGAGCGCTGGTATCAAACAATGTTCCAGTGGCTTATAAGGAATTCCAAGGCGAAGGACATGGCTTTCGCCAGTTCGATACGCTGGTGGATACACTGAAACATGAAAATGCGTTCTTCACGCATGTTCTCGATTTAAAACCCGACGAGCCCCTACCGGACATGTCTGCCTTGATGAATCGGACGGCAGACGGGTATGGCGCGGCATAGGATCAGGCAACTTTGGGACATCTAATGCTTCGTGGGAGCCGAGTTATCGACTCCCACGCAGTGTTTTGGAATTCGCGAACGGAAATTTAGACTTCCGTACTTTCAAGCTGCGGGGCAACCTTGTTAGACGGTTTAATTTCAATCTGGCGTGGTTTCATTTTCTCCGGGAGTTCCCGGACGAGATCCACGTGCAGCATACCCTTGTCGAGTTCAGCGTCTCGGACTTCCACATAATCCGCGAGTTGGAAGCGGCGCTCGAAATTACGCATGGCGATACCCCGATGAAGGTAGCTTTTGTCATCGGTTTCGGCTGTTTTCTTACCACGAATAGAGAGGGTATTTTCCTTGGCTTCAATTTCGAGTTCATCCTCTCCAAAACCAGCTACAGCCATGGAAATTCGGTACTCGTTGTCGGCAACTCTCTCAATATTATAGGGGGGAAAACCGTTGCTCTCACCGTCGAACCCAGAGACGGAATCTATCAGTGAGGCTAAGCGGTCGAAACCAATTGTTGATTTGTAAAGGGGAGTTAAATCGAAGTGTCTCATTACACATTCTCCTTTTGAAGCAATATGTTAAGTTTGCGCTTGCTCGAAGGCCAAGCTGACGATGGACGCACCCGGATTTGGCGTGCGTCGAACAATATATGGTCGTCTCCCGTGGTTGCTTCAAGAGGTGAAAGGCTGAAAAATTCTCTGGAATTATTCGATTTTCGGCAGGGTTAATTTCCTGCCAATTGATTGAATTATGCAGATAGCCGGAGCAATTTCTTTTCCGAACAGTCGTTGAGGCGATGAAAAGAATAAGGTATGGCATGATGGACAGAATTGCGGCACGAACCCGCGACCAGAGAGGCACCATGGAACAAAATACGCTTGTTTCGACTGTCAGCAGTCCAATACCCGGCGGGGCGGTCTCGGGCTTTTTCCGAACTCCATCCGGGATCCGACTACGCTACGCACACTGGAAGCCGACGGGGCAGAAACAGATCGGAACTGTTTGTGTGTTCGGAGGTCGCGGGGAGTTTATCGAGAAATATTTTGAAGTCGTTGCCGAACTCAGACGACGGGGTTTCGCTGTCGCTTGTCTCGATTGGCGCGGTCAGGGCGGATCACAGAGATTGCTAAGAAATTCTCTAAAAGGACATGTTGAGAATTTTGTAGAGTATGACGAGGATTTGCGACTGTTTATGCGCAACATTGTTCTGCCCGACTGTCCACCCCCCTATTTCGCATTGGCCCATTCCACAGGCGGTAACATTCTCATTCGTGCGGCTTGTCTCGGCAATTGTTGGTTTGAGCGAATATTGCTTACGGCACCATTGATTAATCTGGCGCGCGGTGTCCTGCCATTGAGTTTTGAATCGACTTACCGATTGCTCTCCACATTTAAAGGTTTGGGGTTCTCCAAAGCCTATCTCCCCCGTTCAAATGGCAATGATGCCTGGGAAGCCGCCCCCTTTGCAGACAACATGTTGACTTCGGATTATCATCGTTTTCAACGAACACAAACCGTACTCGAAGAAGCCCCGCATTTAAGGCTGGGATCACCTACCATTGGTTGGTTCTATGCGGCAATGCAATCCATGGCAATGATGCGGGAAGATGACTTTCCCAGCCTGGTCAAAGTTCCCATCCTCATGATCGGGGCAGGCAGTGATCGTATCGTATCAACTCCGGCCATTGAAGATCTGGCCCTGCGCCTGAAAGTTGGATCGTATATCACGATCCCCAACTCAAGGCATGAGATCTTGCAGGAAAGCGACCCCTTGAGATTGCAGTTCTGGTCCGCATTTGACGCATTCATTCCGGGAACGCACATTTAAGTGCACTCGATATCATTCTGTAGTGTGATTTTGTTGTCAGCTATTGATGAGTTCCAGCACCTGCTGGTGCAGTTCGGGATCTCCGGTCGCCAGAACCTGTCCGCCATCAATGACTTTGCCGCCCTTCCAGTCTGTAATTTTTCCACCCGCAGCTTCGACGATGGGTATGATCGCGACGATATCCACTAATTTCAATCCAGCTTCGAGAATAATATCAAAGTAGCCCTGCATCAGCATGCAGTAGGCATAGCAATCACCGCCATAACGGGTCATGCGCACTGAATCTCTCAGCCTCACGAAACACCGCTGTTCATGCCCTGTATCAAACAGGTCCGGACTGGTAGTCGACAAAAATGCCTGGCTGAGCTTGGGACAGGCACGTGTGGAGATCCGGGTTTCACCAGAAGGGCAGCGCAGGAACGCCGACGTACCATCTGACCAGTATCGTTCCTGCAAAAATGGCTGATCTACCAGTCCCAGAACAGGATCAGTGTTATATCGCAAGCCAATCAGTGTCCCCCAAAGAGGAAGTCCCGTGATAAAGGACTTTGTGCCGTCGATGGGATCGACAACCCAATTGTAGGCGCTGTCACCATATTGATCATCATGCTCTTCGCCAACAACACTATGATCGGGCCAGTGCTCGGTGAGCAGATCCCTGATCGCAGTTTCGGCCGATTTGTCTGCTTCCGTTACCGGATCAAATTCACTGCTCGACTTGTTATCAACATCGTGCTCTGACCGGAAATACGGCAATATTTTTGCCCCGGCCCGGTCTGCGCATAGATGGGCAGTTCGCAGAAATGCGTTGAGATTGCCGGATTTGTCCTGGTTTTCCATATTAGATCAATTTGGGCTATTAACTAG
The DNA here is from genome assembly GCA_051009705.1 of Methyloligellaceae bacterium. Classification (GTDB taxonomy): domain Bacteria; phylum Pseudomonadota; class Alphaproteobacteria; order Rhizobiales; family CAYWUX01; genus JANQOC01. The sequence goes on from JBPCWG010000517.1 coordinate 11,786, forward strand.
TTTTCCTGGTTAACCATATGATTTACCGGGCATTCTAAGATCAAGATAGCAGCCAGTCTGGTAATATTGATGCAAAATGCCGCAAATTCTCAAATTCGAATCAAAAATATCGATCAGGGGTTGATTTTGTGCAGCGCAATGCGATATTGTTGCATTGCGGTATTGATGTTCTTGTTTCATCGGACCGCCGCCCGATCTGGGCGTTTCCTCCCTAGACTTGGGCCGTTCGCTCACAGAACGGCCCCTTTTTTTTATTCAGCTGCCAGTTTTTGCGAAGTCAGCAGATCCGGAATCTCAGCCATCATGTTCTGGCACAGATAAGCGAGGTCTGTTCGGACCTGATCAAATGTTCCGTTTTTTTCAAACAGGGATTCGTTCATGTACAATGCGCGATTGATTTCGATTTGCAAAGCCTGAATTCCATTAGAAGGCTGACCATAGTGCTCTGTAATATAACCCCCGGCGTAAGGCTTATTTCGAGCCACCTGATAACCCATATCGCGTAATTTGCTTTCCACAAACTGGGTTAACGCGCTGTTACAGGAAGTGCCGAAACGATCGCCCAAAACAAAGTCCGGTCTCATTTTCTGTGTCGCTAATGATGGCATTGAATGACAATCCACAAGAATGACATAGCCAAACTTGTTACGCGCCAGTTCAAGCAGTCTTCCAAGAGTCGAATGATAAGGTTTGTAGTAAGTATTAATCCGGGTGAACGCATCCTCAAGCTCAAGAGTGTTTGCGTATATTCGATCCGCTTCGCTAACCATTCGTGGAATCGTTCCCAAGCCTCCGGCAACACGGACAGATTGCGTGTTGGCGAATTTCGGCAGGTTTTCCCTGAAAAGCTCTGGATCCAGCTCATAGGGTTCACGATTAACGTCGATAAACGCTCTCGGGAAATTCGCATGTAGTAGGGGAGCGCCAAGCTCGCAAACATGGTCGAACAAATTCTCGACAAAAGAATCTTCAGATTTACGCAGATCTGAGGCGGTTAGGCATGAATTTTGTATAAAGGAGTCAGGATAGGTTCTGCCACTGTGAGGCGAATTGAAAACGAAAGGCGATAGGACAGACTCCGCACCATCCACAAAAAAGGCCGGAGAAATTTCGATTGAATCCTGCGCGGAGCGGCTTTGATCCATGCTTGTTCCTTATGAATTACATCGATAAGAAAAGTCGGGGTTCTGATTTAACTTGAATTTCAAATGAGTTGCAATTGAACAATTAGATGATGAGTAATTTGGATGTGCGGACTGAACTGTTTAATTTTGCTATGTGACAATTTGTAGAAATTAGGATGCAGCCTGATAGATTATTGGGTGTTTATATTCGAATAGTTGTGAAAATTCATGGCTCGTTTACTAATTCGAGCCACATTTGGCGAACAGACTTAAAAAATGATTGAGAACGATGACATCAGAAAATTTAAGTAAACCGACGATGCAACGCATATTATTGGCTGAAGATGATGAATCGATGCGCCGATTCCTGGTTAAAGCCCTGGAACGCGCAGGATACAGTGTTGTTTCTTTCGCAGATGGTGCACAAGCTTTTGACCGGTTGCGAGAAGAGCCATTTACATTGCTTTTGACGGATATTGTTATGCCTGAAATGGATGGTATTGAACTCGCCAGAAGGGCATCAGAGCTGGATCCGGAACTTAAGATCATGTTCATCACAGGATTTGCTGCCGTTGCCTTGAATTCCGAAGAATCGGCCGCTCGTGAAGCCAAAGTTCTGTCCAAACCCTTTCATTTGCGCGATCTGGTCGACGAGGTTGACCGTCTGCTGGCAGCCTAAATATCAGTTCTTGATTTCAAATACTTGCCTAATCCCTAAAGTGCAGATATAGAAAATCTCTGGAACCTGGATTCCCGGCGATTCCATGGGGCGTTATATCCCTGTATCAACTCAGATAATGAATATCCGGGAATGCGATCATCTCTGAATTGTGATAACTGGATCGCGATAATATGAGATTGGATGAAATGGGTTTAAAAGGGTGATTAGCTCAGTTGGTTAGAGCACTAGCTCGACACGCTAGGGGTCGCTGGTTCGAATCCAGCATCACCCACCATTTACAGAATTTCTCCCGGAGATTATGCCAACGCTGGCAAGGTTACACCGACCAGGCAATCCCGGGTGATTATTTCTTCAAGCTGTTCCTCAGTCCATTCATCGGTTCCTTCGGGACGCATGGGAACAACGATGTACCGCATATCTGCGTTCGAGTCGTGAATACGAATTGTTGTGTCAGCGGGAAGTTCAGTTCCAAATTCCTTCAGAACAGAACGAGGCTCATGTACAAGTCGAGATCGGTAGCTTCGCGATTTATACCATGTCGGCGGATGCCCCATCAGAAATCTAGGATAGCATGAGCACAATGTGCAGACGACTACATTGTGATCGGTTGGGGTATTTTCCAGTGCAATAATTCGCGCCTGCCGCCCGAGATCAATACCGAGTTCCGCGATCGCCGGTCGCGCATCTTCAATCAAGCGCTTGTGATAGTCCGGATCCATCCAGGCCCTGGCGACGACCGTTGCGCCGCGAGAAGGATAGTCGGATTCAAATCCTTCAATCATTGCCCGGACTTCTTCGGCCGTAATTAAATTTTTTTCCTGCAGAAGTTCCTGCAAGGCGAGGTTCAGAATGTGATAATCATTGAAGCCTTCGCCGGTTTCATCTTCCTTGAAATGTTCATGCTGATGTTCCGAAGGTTCGGGCAGGGAAAGTGTCGGTGTTTCATCGAACTTTCGGGTGATCTCGGATTTACGATCACTAAGACTTTGTTCATCGATGTGTCCGCGTTCGCAAAGGGCATTCGCAAGGGCTTCGGAATGGCGTTCGAAATAGGTCATTTCGTAATATCTGTCACCCAGGCCTTCGATATATCTGCGCCGTTCATCGGTGATTGTCAGATTGTTGGCAGCAGCGACCATCATCATGGCATTGGCGTGCTTCTCCCAATAGGTCATGCCATGATCGGTTGTGTCAATGGGATCATTGTCAGACTGACCGCCTATATCGTGGGGCCCCATGGGTCGAATGGAAATGCTGCTCATGGTCTCACCTCTCATCTAAGAACAGTTATCATAAGAACAGTTATCAGCTTTGCCAGAACAATCGTCGTTCCGGCGACATTTGTCATTGCCTTCAATTAAGATTCGTTTTTAAAAGAGAATCAATCCTAAAATGAAAAAAGTGATTGGCAGATTCTTTATTGATGCAACACGAGGAACAGGGTCCATGACTTCAACTGACACAGCCCCGGACGAACAGCTTCTCCATCTTGTATTCGGTGGCGAACTAAAAGAACTCGATTCTATCGAGTTTGAGAATCTCGATGAATTGGATATTGTTGGCATTTTCCCAGATTACGCTACAGCTTATGATGCTTGGAAGGCCAAAGCACAGGCGACAGTTGACCAGGCCGAAACCCGATATTTCATTGTCCATATGCATCGCCTGATGGATCCGGACGAAGCGGATTGATTTGTCGGGGCTCCCTAGCGTTTCGTGCCGGGGAAATTCGATTTTGGCGGGCTGAATGGCGAACTGGATTTTGCGTGGCTACCGACTGGCAAAATTCCAGGGGTGGCAATTGGCACGACATATCACGGCTCTCAATTCCGAACCGCGCAGCATACACCAGGTTGTTTGAGGCAAAATTAGTCGCTATCGACTAGTGTATTTCTGAATTGACTTTGGTCGTACTACGGTATTTTTGCACTTTCGTCGAGCGCAGTCCCTTCAGCCCATACTGGTCAAAATTTTTCTGCCAGATCAGAAACTCGTCAAAGGAAAGCGAATAACGATCGCAGGCTTCTTCAATGGTGATTATGCCTCCGCGTACAGCGGCGACGACCTGCGCTTTACGCTTGGCAACCCATCTCTTGGTATTGGCCGGCGGCAAATCTGCAGGAGACAGGGGTGATCCGTCCGGACCTCGAACATTATCAACTTTTTGTCTGAAATTACTGGGCATGGTTCTTACGCTAACTTCTAGCTTGTGCCTGAATGAAATCAGATCAATCATCACGACACACAACAACAGGTCATCCTTAGTTACGTCATAACTAGGGGGGGTTGTTGAAAGTTTGCCTAGTAACCTTAATAGGGCGCGTTGAGGGGTTGGCTAAGGAGGGGAACTGCGAGTTAAAACCGTATATTGTCCGGTTTCGGGAATTAACTCATTAACTAAGGCAGGTACGCACGAGATCCTGACACTCTGCAAGAGAGGGACTCCGCGGACTGGTTTTCGTGAACCAGCAATCGCGAACTGAGAGCGCCATATCGTCAATATCCGTTCGGTCATAGCCCATGGCCCGGATTGACGGCGGCAGTTCCAAACGATGGCTGAGATTGCTGATGGCTTCCGCGACACCATTCGAATTATCCGTCTTTAATACCTCGGCGAGACGTTCCATTTTGTCACCGACATGACCATCGACATAGCGTATGACCGTTGGCAGGCAGAGCGTCACCAGCACACCATGATGCAGATCGGAATCACTGAATGTGATGCCCAGTGAATGGGCCAATCCCAATCCTTTTGAAATAGACATGCCCCCTTGAAGTGCGGCCATCATCATCTGCCAGCGTGCTTCCCGGTCGTTGCCATTTTTGTAAGCGCGTTCAATATAAGCTGCTGCCCGCTGAATGCCATCGAGGGAGATGGCTTCAACCGGTGGATTTACATTGGGCGAAAACAGTCCTTCTATGCAATGTCCGACGGCATCCATGCCGGTGCCGGCGGTCAGGTGCGGAGGCAGACCCATCGTGAGGTCGGGATCACAAATCGCAATCTTTGGCTGCGACTTAGGACCACCTACACCGAATTCCCTTTCACCATGTGCCGGGTGAATACCGCCACCGCGAGTCAATTCAGCGCCGGTACCAGCGGTTGTGGGTATAGCAATAATCGGTGCAGTTCGGCCCGTTACGAGATCCGGACGTCCGGCATATTGTTTAAGCGGTAGTGGGTGGTTGACCAGTATCGTCGCAGCTTTGCAATTATCGATAATGGAGCCGCCGCCGAGGGCGAGAAATCCATCGCACTCTTCTTCCCGAAACTTTTCTGCGCTGGCTTCGACACCGGCAACCGTTGGATGTTCCGGTAAGTCCAGATATTCGGTGTAATCAATTTTCCCGTCGAGGGCGGACTTTACTTTGTCGACCAAACCGAGACTTTCAAGGTTCCGGTCACTGGCTAGAAGTGGTCGCTTGATATCCAGGCTTTCACAGGCTTCTGGCAAATATCGAATGGCTCCGAAATCAAAGAAAATTCGTCCGAAGTTCTCGATAATTGCCATTTTTTCCTCCTGATCACATTTCGTATTGGAGGGAACCCGGAACGGTCAGTCAACCGTCAATCTTGTTGGGGCCAGGAATTTTTTCGGGCCAGTCTTTGACAAGGGTGTTGAAATAGCTCAGGACTTTCGCCGGATCCAAATCAACCGATCTCTTGATTTTATCAACCTCCGTTTGATCTTCCACGGGGATGTGCAGGGAATCTGTGACTCTGTTGAACATATTGAAAAAGCCGCTCATCAGTGTCAGCTCGATAATTTCTTCCTCGCTGAACACCTGGTTGACTTTCTCAAAGACACCATTGTCATCCTTGGCTGTATTCAGGGTGACATGTTCCGCCCAGAGGACTGCCATCTTCTCCCGTTCCGAGAAAAGCGTGGACTCAAGATAGTCACCGGTACCAATTTCCACAGTTTGTTCGTGCGTAATGCCTGCCGCTTGACCAAGCGACGTGTTGTGCGCCACTCAATAGCGACAACCGTTGATATGGCTGGTTTTGATAACCACCATCTCTTTCAGCTTCGTCGAGAGGATGCTGCCAGCGCCCTGGCGCTGCATCACCGCATTGAACGGAATGAGCATCTTGCCGACGAGGGGGACGCGCGCCAGCACTTTGTAGGAGTTTGGTACGCGTCCGAGCATTGTTGAAACAGCCTCGAACAAATTTCGAGTTTCCTGAGAAGCCTCTTCATCTTTGAGAAGTCTTATGCGTTCAGCCATTTTCTGTTCCCATCAACCTTTGAGAGGGTGAATGTTCCAGTGAAGTACCGGCTCGTAGCCAGCGTCGGTAAATAAATTGCCGACGGGACACTGATCTTCGGAAATCTTTTTCAATCTCTCGATTTTATCCTCGGACTCATTGGTCTCGAGATCAATAGTCAATTCCGCTGCGCAAAATCGCATCACTTTGTTCTTACCGTCAATACCGTCAATGCGGTCAGTCGTGGTCTCGGTTTTAATGCGAATTTCGCCGATTTCCATGCGCATGGCTTCAGCGACTTTGCGAATTTGAACAGCCTGGCAGGCACCGAGAGACGTGGTGAAATGAAACAGGGGAGCTGCCGCCGTGTTGGTTCCCCCTCTTTCCTCGGGCTCGTCCGTGATAATTGTAAATGTGCTGTCTCCGACAGCCGACTCCGTCCGGGTTCCGGATGGGTTGGTGAGATCCGCCACGCGGACCACAGCGAGTTGCGGGTTTTTCAGCTTAACGACAGCCATATAATATTCTCCTGCTAATCTTTTGAAGTGTATCCCGAACGTTAGGGAAGTTTTCGTCCGGACTGTTCTTAGGGTAGATTTAGTTGTTCCAAAACGAAATTGCCAATTAATTTAAATCATCGGCGGATCAAATTCGGGTCGCGGCGAGCTTGTATGCCATCGCCGTGTGGCTGAGACTTCGTTACTTCGTGACTTCGTGACTGTGGGGCAGACAGCAACGGGACCTTCAGGTAGGGAATCGTAAGACTGGCGCGAAACTGCAAGATCATAGTCAATATCCGCAATCAGGCGCCCAATTCCTTGATTCCCCCATTTTTTCCGGACCAGGGAAGCGGATCATTGAGAAAGCTCTCCACTTCCTTGAGGGTCGTTTCATCGAAATAACCTTCTTTTCGGGCCATTGCGAGCACGTCCCACCA
>JBPCWG010000518.1:0-7770 GCA_051009705.1 Methyloligellaceae bacterium
AACAGGCGGAACAAATTCTCGAAGGTGCAGAAATTCAAGCCCAGAGCGCAAAAAAAACCAGAAAGCGGGATCGCAAGACGGCTTGAGACGTTCAATCGAATTCTGGGGATTTGAGAGACCTCGGTAAACCCGACCGGAAAATTATCGTCATCTCCGGTGGGGAACAATAATGTGCGTGCAAAATTTTTTGCAGACGCTGAATTGCGGCTTTCTGCAACTGTTCCGGCATTCCTTCATACACAAATTTGATCTGGAACAGGGCGATCAAATGACCATCCATCGACCTTTCATGAATTGAGAAGGGAGAAACATGGTGAAAATCTTGATTACCTACGAAACAATCGAGGGACAAACAAAAATAGTGCTGTCGACGATCATCCGTCAGCGCGTGAGATAAACGGCTGTCGCCGGCCAGACCCAGATAATGATCATAACGATCAGCATCAGAATCCAGTACGGGATTGAGCCCCTGAAAATCTCCCCCAACGTCACCGAAGAATCCGGAACTGCGCCTTTCACCGTGTAGACGAGGAGACCGAACGGTGGAGTAAGCAAGCCCGCTTCAATTGCCAGAATCCCGAAAATCGCAAAGGCATAGACATTCCAGCCTGCTGCTTCGGCGAGAGGCCAGAATATTGGTACGGTCAGCAGAATAATCGAAATGGAATCGATCAACGTTCCCATCGCAAGCCAGATTGCGATCATCAGCATTGTTGTCCCGAAAGACCCGAGACCCAGATCAGTGATATATCCCTGTATGATGTCGGCAATTCCTCCAAGAGCGAGGAATTTCGCATACATCGCGGCCGTCATCAGGAGAAACAGGATCGGGGCAATTGTTTTGCCGGACTGGATAATGGCGACGCGATAGTCAGAAATGGATAGTCCTTTGACAAAGGAAAACACAATTGCGCCAGCGCAACCGACGGCGGCGGATTCCGAAGGTGTGAAGAATCCCATGAACAGGCCGCCAAGAACGAGAAGGATCAGCAATATGACACCGAATCCGCTGAACATTTCACGTCCCGTGGGTTTCAGATCTTCTTCCTGAGCTGGCAAGGGGGCCAAATCCTTGCGGATTTCCGCGTGCAACGAACAATATGCGCCCATCAGGACAGCAAGTATGATGCCTGGAATAAAGCCCGCGAGAAACAATTTGCCAATCGATTCCTCTATCACAATTCCCCAGACAATGAGCAGTACACTCGGTGGAATGAGCATGCCCAGAGATGCGCTGCCTGCAATCGACCCCAAAGCGAAGGATCGATTGTAGCCTAGTCTTCTCATTTCGGGGTAAGCGATACGCGAAAACGTCATGGCCGAGGCAATGCTCACACCGGTCACAGCAGCGAAAATTGCGTTTCCGAAAACCGTTGCCACGGCCAACCGCCCAGGCAGTTTTCTCAAAAAGTAGTTGGAAAGTTTGTAGAGATCACCAGCCATCCCTGACTTACTCATGAACTCGCCCATCAGCACAAACAGGGGAATAGCGGCGAATACAGAGTTCCGCAACACACCGTAGGCCGCCTGGTTCGCGAGCTCCAACGCGATGCCAATATCCTCGAGGAGCAAATAGGCGCCGAGCAGAGACGCGATACCGAGAACGATGCCGATGTGAAGACCAATGATGACGAAAGTGATCATAATGATCACGATTATGATGAGTACGAAACTTGGATCCATTTTTATTCCGTCTTCTGAATATTGTTATCTTGTTATGTGAAGATCTCTTTTCATCGTTTTGCCAATAAGATCAGGCGGCCTTCGGTTCGGCTTTTCCCAACCAGGTCAACACGAGCAATTGCAGGTAAACCAGGGCGCAAATGGCCGAGAAAACTACAATCACCGTTCTCACGGGATAGACAGGAACTTCGAAGGCACCGGCCCCTTCGATCTCTCCAATCTGCCAGCCGACAATCATCGTGCTCCAGCCACCGACAATAATGGATATAAACAGAACTATTCCCAATAGATAGGACAGACTGTCGATCAGGCGCCGCCAGAACTCACCGGCGATATTGTAAACGATGGTCGTTCGCAACATCGCACCGCTCTTTATAGATGACGGAAGTTCAAGAAACAAAATACCGACAATGGAATTTCCAACGATCTCATGGGTGCCGAGAAACGGCGAATTGAATGCTTCCCGACCAATTATGTCGTAGAGAAAAATGGCCATAAGCAACAACACCCAGAAACAGGAAATTGTGCTCAATATGTTTGTTGACCAGGTAACCCAGTCAAGTTTCTGGCGTGCGTCCACACTCATTGGCGATCTCATCTTTGTTTCTTTTATAACGCTATTTTTGCATTTAATCTATCAGACAAATCACCTGATACCAATTATTGGTTTAAATTGTTGCCGGGCATTGAGAGTCTCATGCACGGGATGTACTCATCTGGTTCGTAAGATAACACAGGATATCACAGCGTGTGATGCATGTTCATTATGCGGATGACTTCAATTAAACATAAATTGCTGATTTTATTAGTTGGCGCTAGTATATCTATGCTAGCATTTCGTTCGATAATTTCTCGCGTTTGCACACCGAAGATTGTCGTAATGAATTTTTTTGTTCGTGTATCAGGTCTAACCGATAATATAAAGCTGACACGGATGATCCAATGGAAAGGGAGAGATTACATGCAAGCCTTCAAATTTTCGCGAGCCATGGGTCTAGTGGTAACGTTGATTGCCCTGACAATGTGGGTAACTTCGGCGGCCCAGGCGGATACCTTCAGGTTGAAAATAGGTTCCGGCCAGCCCATGAAGCCACTGGAGCCTATTTTTATGGCTGACAGCTACTTCGCTCCGACGGTCGCGGAGAGAGTTAAAAAAGAAACGGGCCACGAGATTAAATTTACCAAGCTCTGGAACACGGTCTCCGGTCCTTTTGACGTCCTCGAAGGCGTCGAGAAGGGTCTGTTCGATATTGGTTTATGGTGCGCCTGTTTTGAGCCGGACAAGGGTGTTCATCTCGCCTTTCACTATTTCGTACCATTCGTAACGGACGACCCAAAAACTCAACTGGCCATTACCAAGAAAACTTTGAAAGAGTTTCCGGAATGGACGAAGTCGTTGGATAAATATAACCAGACCTGGCTCGGTGCAGGGACTTTTTCGACTTACGGCTTGGGAACGAAGTTTAAATGGTCAAAAATGAGTGATCTCAAAGGCAAAAAAGTTGCCGGGGCCGGACCAAATCTGCCTTGGCTCAAGCTTTCAGGTGCTACGGCTGTGCAAACCAGTCTCAACGAAGCTTATAATTCCTTGAATTCAGGCGTTTATGAAGGCCTGGTGATTTTCCCGACAGCCTGGTACGGCTTCAAATTACATGAGCCGGCAAAGGTTTATACCATCGTCGGATGGGGCTCGACTTCGATCTACCAGATGACCATGAACAACAATACGCTGAACAAGCTTCCTGCCGATGTTCAGAAAATCATCAAGGAAGTCGCCGATACCTGGATGGACAAAACAGCTGAAGAATCAACGAAACGTTTCGGCGCATCCCTCGACAACCTGAAAAAAGCCGGTTCTACGATTCAGGAACTGGCCTTCGAAGAGCGCACAAAAATGGCCGTTGCACTTAATGGCTGGGTAAATGAAAAAGCCGAAGAGTTTGATGCGAAAGGACTTCCAGCAACTAAACTTTTTAAACGCTATCTTCAAATTGCCGAAGAAATGGGTGTGAAACTCCCCCACAAATACGACATCAAATAGTTCCTGCCGGGATTAGTTGATAGAACGGTGCATTCTCGGAATGCACCGTTTTTTTATGCGAAGACTTAATCGGTATTATCGGGTCAGACTGTCATTGCTGTCAAAACACGACCCTATATCCACCTGCTGTTGCAGCAGCCCGGCAATCCCAAGAATTTCAGCATCGGCCAACCGCGGCCCGACGATCTGCATTCCCGTTGGCATATTTTCAGTCGTCAGTCCCGCCGGTGCACAAGCAGTGGGCAACCCGAACAGAGAGAGGACGAAAGTTGGCGCCATCCAGTCGATGTAGGATTTCATGGGTTTATCGCCAATGGTCGTCGGGGCACCATCATTGATGCCAAACGCATGAATCGGAACACAAGGTGTCAGCACCGCGTCATAACGCCTGAACAGTTCGATAAATCGTTCCATAAGTTGCCCGCGCGCATTTTCCGCAGCCGCCAATTGCTCCGTCGTCTGACCAAGTCCGAGGCGAATATTTCCGGCGAGATTTTCACCGAGTTCGTCGATGCGCTCGAGATGTTTGTACTGGGTGGTGACCATCATCTGTCCGCGCAACGTGATGAACACTTCTCGGGCCTCGGACAAATCAAACTCGATTTCCTCGATTTCCGCTCCCGTCGCGCTTAATTTGTTGGCCGCTGTCCTGCAGATTTTTTCAATACCTGGATCAATACCGACATCACAGATTTCCCCGATATAGGCAAATCGTTTCCCATCGCCTGAATAGCGGAAGACCTGTTCAACGATATTTCCAAATCCAGGATTTGTTGATATCGGGTAAGCCTGCGTCACCCCGCTAATGGCCTCGAGAATTAACGCGACATCCACCGCTGAGCGTGCCATGGGGCCATCGACAGACATTGTCTGCCAGTAGTGAGAGCTGGGTATGCCGGGCACCAGACCAACCGAGGGGCGTAATCCGACGACGCCACAAAGAGAAGCGGGCTGGCGCAGGGAGCCTCCATGATCCGTGCCGGTGGCCAGGGCAAACATGCCGCTGGCCAAACCTGCTGCACCTCCGCCTGTTGAACCGCCGGATATTTTTTCCGTATTCCAGGGATTGCAGGTTGGACCAAACACGTCATTGTCAGTCACGCCCCCGGTCGCAAACTCCGGCGTATTGGTTTTGCCAATAACAATACCATCGGCTTTCCTGACCCGGCTGACAACTTCCGCATCCTTTACCGGTACGTGATCCCGGTAAAGGGGAGATCCGTAGGTCGTTCGTAAACCAGCCGTGTCCGTCGTATCCTTTATACCAACGGGAAGCCCCGCGAGAGATCCGATATCACCAGGGTTCTGGCTGAGTTTTTTCTCCAGGGATTTCGCAGTATCGAGGGACCGTTCAGCATCCAGAGTACAGATGGCGTTGATAGTGGCGTTGTTCTTTTCAATTCTTTCCAGAGTTGCTTCGACCACTTCCACAGGCGAAATCTGCCGGGAAAGAACAAGATCTCTGATTCTAAAGGCTTCGAGATCGGGAATATTTTTCAAATCGGCCATCTATCAACCTGCGTTAAATTACTCAACCATATCGATTCTTGGTCACCGTATTGGGATTGGCCGGTGTCAGCAAATCAAGACCGGGTCCCCGATCAACAACAGGAAGAGCTTCGTCCCCTCTTGCCTGACTCAGTTCCTCCCGGCGGATTTTTGTCGCATCGACGTCTATCAGAGGCTCATCACCGTCAAATTTCCCGATAATCACGCCATAAAGATCCCTCGCCGCATCCACCGAGACTTTGTTCTGCCAGATATCCATGCGTACAGCTTCGGTATCGCGACGAAGAGGATCACCCCATCCGCCGCCGCCTGTCGTGCGGACACATACGAGTGTTGATTTTCCAACCGGGACATCATCCTCCAGTCCACCAAGTCTGATGTTTTCGTTATCGGCATCGACATGGACAGAAAAGGGTTTCCCCGCTTGACCGCCTTCAACACCGTAACATCCAAGGCGTACCCGGTCCGCAGAAACCAGGGTGTGGCAATCAACCAGAGACTGGTAGGTTTTCTCGTAACCCAGTCCGCCACGAAATTCACCAGCACCTCCTGAATCAGTTGACAGCGCCAGCTTTTCTACAATGAAAGGAAATCGCGTTTCGGTAAATTCAGCGGGCTGGTTGCGACTGTCGGGAACAATGTGAATCGCATCGCTGCCGTCGGCATAGTAGCGTCCACCACTGCCGCCACCAATGACTTCCCGGGATAAAAAATAATTGCCGTCGAGATCGTATCCGTAGAAACCCGTATATCGAATAGTTTCCTGATCGGCGGGAATATGTCCTTTGACGGCCTGAGCCAACACACCCGCAAACAGGCTGAGTGAGCGCAACAGAAGAAACGCGCGGGCATTTGTAGCGGCCGGTCGAATTGGTGAAATCAAGCTTCCTTTTGGGGGAAACTTGGCCTCGAACAAGTCGACGACTCCTTCATTACAGTGGATCTGTGCTGCACGCTCGGGACTGTCGGCTAAATTGCGCATAACCGGGGCAATCCACTTTATAAGATAGCGTCCGTCGGCATAGTCGGCGGCCCAGTTTATCGGCCCCTCGGCCTGTGGATCCGTACCATTGAAATCCAGAATGATTTTTTCGTCCGTCTTGGTGACCTTGAGGGCGAACTTGTGCAATTTGGGATCGGTAAAGGCATCGTGCTCCACATAATCTTCCCAGTAATAATCGCCGTTCTCGATCTTAGGAAAAAGTTCGTTCAGGAAAATATTCCGCGTTTTATCGAGTATAGCCTGAAAACAAGCTTCGACCGTCTCCTGGCCAAACCTTTCGAACAATTCGCTTATGCGCCGCGCACCCATGAGCACAGCCTGAATCTCGGAATCCACATCCGCTTCCAACATCTCGGGCACACGGGTGTTACGTTTGATGATTTTAATTGCATCTTCATTCCGCACGCCCGCATGGTAAAGCCTGATCGGTGGAATCATGAGCCCTTCTTCGAACACGGAGAGTGCGGTCCCCGGCATTGAACCGGGCACTTTACCGCCGATGTCATCGTGATGTCCGAAAACCTGGATGAAGGCAATGATCTGGTCGTCGTGATATGCCGGAACAGTCGAACACATGTCCGGCAAATGACCTATCGCCCCCTCTGTGTCGTAAGTGTCATTCATGAAAAACACATCACCGGGCTGCATTTCCTCCATGGGATAGTCCCGGAGCACCGCATCGGGTATGGCGGAATAGGAGCGGCCTGTAAGTTTGCGGGCAAACCGGTCAAAAAGTCCCACCCGGTAATCGTGGGCTTCCCGGATCATGGGGCTACGTGCGGTGCGCTCGACGGCATACTCGATTTCCGCCTCTATCGAGTTAAGATTGCCCTCGACGATTTGCAGGATGATGGGATCAACATCCTCCGCGTTTTTCTTAATGCGCTCAAGTTCTGTTAATTGTTCTTCGGTCCATCTCATTGGTTCACCTCAGTCCTTGTTCCGCACAACAAGAATCCCGTAATCGTCGACATCAACCTGCTGGCCGGGAAAAACAACCGTGGTTGATCCGAACTCCTGAATAACAAGTGGCCCCACCCATGTTGTGGCAGGTTGAAGATCGGATCGCTGGTAGATCGGCGTATTTTCCCATTGGCCGCTGAAATAAACATCACGTTGCTCGATCGGCTCCATCCCCCCGGCTCCCGAACTCTCGCTCTTGAGTTTTGGCAGTTCCGGCTTATCGACGCTTCCGAAGCCGGAAACGGCAAAGTTCACGACTTCGACTTTTTGCTCACCCCGATAGCTGTACCCGAAAGTGCGTTCGTGATTGTCATGAAAACGATCCGCAAGTTGCGCGAATGACGCCTGCGAAATAGAACCGTCAGGCACCGAAACCCGGACTTCCATGGATTGACCCTCATAACGCATGTCGGCCTGAATCTGGAACCAGATATCTGCTTCGCTCATGCCGTCTTTTATCAAGGTCTCCTTCGCCGCGCTCTTCAACTCATTGTAAATCTCCGAAATCCGGACGGGATCGATATTGTCCTCGTGCATAACCTGGGTAAAGACCTGATCGGACCTGTAATCG
>JBPCWG010000519.1:0-11621 GCA_051009705.1 Methyloligellaceae bacterium
ATCGTATTCCTATCCGATGTTGACCATTTCAAGCATGTCCTCGTGACGTCCGCCGACAAGTACATCAAGAATTTTGATGGCCTGAAGCCGATTTTCGGCAAGAGCATGATTACCATCGACGGGGCGCTTTGGCAAAAAATCCGGCGGCCCCAGCAGGCAGCCTTCCATCCGCAGAAATTTGAGGAATATTTCCCCTATCTCATTGACGCCATCGACTCGAAAATCGACAGATGGGCGAACTATGCAAAGAATGAAACCACGGTTGAAATGGTCGAGGAGACCTGGACCCTCGCCGCGGATATGGTGTGCAAGGCGTTGTTCGATCGGGAGATGCCGTTCAATCCACATTTTGTCTTCGGCGCCGTCAAGACCTACACCGATGTCATGAATCACAAGTCCATTCGCACCAAAAAAGTAGCGGGTGAACTCCAGGACATCAACGAGGAGAATGCCGCCAAGGCCATGGAAACCTGGGGGTCGATCCCAGAGATGGTTCTGAACGCAAATGCCATCGAAGGACGCTCAAACACATTGCTCTCGATGCTGGAAGATGCAGAGAACGATCCGGAGTTTCCCGATTTTGATCGCCAGCAGGTTATAGATGAGATGAAACAATATCTCTGGGCCGGGACAGAGACAACGGCTCTGACACTGGCCTGGTGCCTGTACCTCCTGTCCATCCATCCCGAAGTCACAGAAAAGATTCGTGAAGAGGCCGACCGCATATGCGGAGATCGTCCGCCAAGGTGGGATGAAGTCCAGTCCCTGGCTTATACGCGAATGGTGATACAGGAAACCATGCGGCTCTATCCGCCGATCTGGGCTCTCATGCGCCGGGCCGGCGAAGATGATGAAATCGACGGTCAGAAAATACACAAAGGGGACACAATCATCATGTGTACCTACGCGGTTCATCACAGTACGAAATACTGGAGCAACCCTGAAAAGTTCGATCCCCTCCGATTTTCCCCCGATCGCATGAAGAAGAGGGTCAAATATAGCTACCTGCCGTTTGCGGCGGGTAAACGTGCCTGTATTGGCGGCGCACTTTCGCAGATTGAGAACACGTTGGCACTGGTACAGATGTTGCGGCGCTTCCGGGTCGAATATGTTGGCGATATGCCAGCAAAAATCGCCCCGACAGTGACCCTGACTCCCCGAAGCCTGCCCTTCCGAATTCACGAACTATAATCGCGCGTCCCATTAATCCTGGTGCGTCCCCTTAATCCTGGTTTTGAATGGGGAATAACTAGGCCGCAGCCTTGCGTATCCAGACATGATTGTCATGGAATGCGGCACCGCCGTAAGGCGCGACCTGGTCGGCGCTGGTCAGACAGTTGATACCATTTCCATTGGCAAAGTTTCTGTTAGGCACGATGCCCTCAACGATCACAATACCGCGTTGCAGGCCGGTAAAAGCTTTCGCGAACAATGAAATTTCACCTCGTTTATTGCCCATGTTAATTTCGTCTCCATCTACCGCATCTAAATCCTGTAAGTCCTGCGGATGGATGAAGGCTATGGGCGCGCCATCGTGCTTCTGTCCTGACGGTGTCTCGGTGAAGCTTGTATTGAGAAAACTCCGAGACGGAGCCGTGACCAGGCGGAACGGATGTTCGCGGTCCGCGTTTTCAATAACATCCCAATGGTCCGGCAGTTCCGGCATGTTTTCCCATTCCGGCAGTTGAAATGATCCCGGCACTTTTGCTGTACTCCAGTCGGGACGGAAGTGGAACTTGCCGTCCGCGTGAGCAAAACCATTGATGAAATGCGCCGTTTCGAAACCGGGCTGACAGTCGAGCCAGTTGTCATCTTCGAGGGCTTGAAGGGGGGGCCGTCCGGAATCCTGCAATGTGCGGTTGATCAACCCGCGCGCGGTCATATTGAAGCCCGGATGCTCGGCCCCGAGCCTGCCTGCCAGGGCACAGATGACCTCATGGTTCGAACGACATTCGCCGGGCGGATCGACCAGTTTGAGACCGAGTTCGATATGATGGTGTCCGCCGCTCTGATAAATATCGTCATGTTCGAGAAACATGGTTGCCGGCAACACAATATCTGCCATCTTCGCGGTCTCGGTCAGGAACTGCTCGTGTACGGCGACAAATAAATCCTGCCGCTGAAAGCCCTGTTTTACCAGATTCTGCTCCGGCGCAATCTCAACCGGGTTGGTGTTCTGGATGAAAAGCGCATGAACCGGTGGGCCGTCTTTCAAATCTTCCCGGCAACCGGTGAGGATGGGGCCTATGCGGGACTGATCCATTGCCCGAATGGACGGATCCCGCTGGTCCTGTCCCTCGATAACCGTCTTGTCCCATTGATAGATGCCGCCATTGTTCTGCAGGGTCCCGCCACCTTTATGGAGCCAGGCACCGGTAATGACGGGAATGCAACTCACCGCATGCATGTTCACGGTACCGTTGCGGGATCGCGCAAATCCGTAGCCCAGACGGAAGAATGTGCGTTGGGTCCGGCCAATGAGATGTGCAAACTTCTCAATTGTATCAACGGATAACCCGGTGATCGATGATGCCCATTCGGGAGACCGGCCTTTTACATGATCCTCAAGTTCCCTGGGACAGTCTGTATATTTTTCCAGATATTCCCAGTTTGCCAAACCATCCCGGAACAGGACGTGCATGATTGCAACGGCCAAAGCGCCGTCGGTTCCGGGCTTCAGGCAGATTTTCACATCGGCCTGGGCCATGGTGGCATTTTCGTAGACATCGACAACAGCGATCTTGGCGCCCCGGGTTTTGCGCGCCCGCGTAGCATGGGTCATGACATTGACCTGGGTATGGACGGGATTGGTCCCCCAGACAACTATGAGATCCGACTCCGCCATTTCGCAGGGATCAGGCCCGGTAAGGCTCCCGGTGCCGGCGATAACGCCCGTGAACTGGGGCATGGTACAGATGGTGTTCACCTGCCCGGAATATTTTTTGACGTGGCGCAACCGGTTTATTCCGTCGCGCATGACTAGTCCCATTGTCCCTGCATAGTAGTAAGGCCAGATGGCTTCGGATCCGTGCTTCGCCTCGCACGAGAGAAGTCCCTCGGCAACCACGTCCAGAGCGTCATTCCACGAAATTTGCCGAAAGTCTCCGGACCCCTTGTCCCCGACACGCTGCAATGGCGTGCGCAAACGGTCGGGATGATGCAACCGTTCGGCATAGCGAGCCACTTTGGCGCAGATTACGCCGGCGGTATAGCGATGGTCGGGCGCTCCGCGAACACGGCCGATGCGGTTGTTTCCGAGGAGTTCAACTTCTAGGGCACACGTACTCGGACAATCATGGGGGCAGGCGCTCCTACCCACGGTTGGTTGAAAATCTGTTTGGGTCATGATGAATTTCAGACTAACGGGCGCGAAGCGCGACGTCCAGTTGCATCACAACCAGTTACCGCGAAGTGATTGAATTAACTTCAATTTTGGCAAAAAAAAGCCCCGTCCGCTTGGAACGGACGGGAAGTCTTGGGAGGAAAAAACACGCACACTGAAATCTAGAATTCGTGCACTAATATGTCTGCTGTCCGGTCGCGGGAATCTCGCGCCGCGGATCAACCCAACATTACTTTGATTAATTGCGCCCCACCTGACGGTCCTGTTGTCCCCGCCTTACTCGCATCCTGTGACTTGGTTCCCACCAAATTCTGTTTATTGAAGATCACGAACTGATATATCAATTTGCTATTCGATTCGCGAATCGAACGCAAGTTAAATTAATATTTTAATAATACTAATATTTTTGAATTAAAAGAAACTCAGGTAATTACTGGATTATTTATGCACAGCTAAACCACAGCCCTAGTCAAATTCGGTAGAATTAGGCGCTCTACATGGAGAGTGCTTGTCAATAGACCCTCTGATTTAGAAATATTGCAGGCAGAGTCGTTCAAGCCTCGGGAATCCGTTGCGTGGATCCACGCCGAAGCATGATGTCAAAGCTTTGGGAAATAAGAAAACGGAGACCTTTATCCGACGATTTCTCCGGCTTCAAAACATAAGCTGATCTCGATTTCCGCATTTTCCGCAGAGTCCGATCCGTGCACCGAATTGCGTTCGATATTCTCGGCAAACTCCTTGCGGATGGTCCCCGGCGCTGCTTCTTCCGGATTGGTCGCGCCCATGATCTCGCGGTTTTTGGCCACCGCATCATCCCCTTCCAGGACTTGGATTACAATGGGACCCGACGTCATGAAGGCGACGAGATCATTATAGAATGGCCGCTCCTTATGGACTTCATAGAATTTCTGTGCCTGGGACTCAGTCCATTGCACACGTTTCGATGCCACAATTCTCAGACCGGCGGATTCAAACTTGTCGACAATTTTACCGGTTATATTTCTTGCGGTGGCATCCGGTTTGATTATAGAAAGTGTTCGTTCTTGAGCCATAGCGGAAAACCTGTTGCTGTTGTTAAGGGAAGGCGCAGTGCCTGAAACTTTGAATTCGCGCCGCTTATAACCGGCGCTGGACCAAACAGCAACCCATCAATTGTCACGTCATCGGAACCCTTGCAAGAACAGTTGGACTTAATTGCAGTGTCAGACCTCGGAAATTATCGGCAGCGACCTTTCCCATGCTTCACATCAACACGCTAAATTACCGGATTGAAGGTCGAACCCTGTTTGAAGGCGCTCGGGCCTCTATTCCCATGGGACACAGGGTGGGGCTGGTTGGGCGCAACGGAACGGGAAAAACGACTCTTCTGAAACTGATCGACGGGACGCTGCATGCGGATGATGGTGATATATCCTACCCTCGAGGGCTTCGTGCCGGCCGCCTGACACAGGAGGCGCCAAATGGGCCCGAGAGCTTGCTGGACACGGTTCTAAGTGCCGACCGGGAACGAGCCAACCTTCTGCGACAGGCGCAGAATCCGCAATCAGCTGAACAAATCGCGGAGGTACAGTTGCGCCTTACGGACATCGACGCCCATTCAGCCCCCGCCCGGGCGGCAACAATACTGGCCGGTCTCGGATTTGACGAAGAAGCCCAGGCTCGTCCTTGCAACGAATATTCCGGCGGCTGGCGCATGCGGGTCGCCCTGGCCAGCCTACTGTTCACCGAGCCGGATTTTCTGCTGCTGGATGAACCCTCAAACTTTCTCGATCTCGAAGGAACCCAGTGGCTGCGGGCGTTTATCCTAAATTACAGACATACGGTTATCCTTGTGAGCCACGACCGGGAACTACTTAACGGTTGTGTTGATCACATTCTCTTTCTGAATAATGGACGCCTGACCCTGTTTAGCGGTGGCTATGATGCCTTCGAGAAAAGCCGCCTTGAGACCCAGCGGCGAAATCTGAAACTCAAGAAGCAGCAGGACGACGAACGGCGGCGGCTTGAAGCTTTCGTCGAGCGTTTCCGGGCCAAAGCCACGAAAGCAAGCCAGGCCCAGGCGCGAGTCAAGCAATTGGAGAAGATGACACCGATTGCCGCTGAAATAGACCGGGAGGTAATTCCGTTTCTGTTTACCTCACCCGATCAGCCACTCGGGAATCCGCTGGTGCGTATTGAGCAGGGTGCTGTCGGTTACGCACCTGATCAACTCGTTCTCAGTCAGCTGGATCTCAGAATTGATGCGACAGACCGGATCGGCGTTCTCGGCCCCAACGGAAACGGCAAAAGCACCCTTGCCAATCTGATCACCGATCGCCTGACCCTGCAAAAGGGGACCAAACGACAGTCGAAGAAGATGCGGATCGGATATTTCACTCAGAACCTGATTGACAATCTCAACAGCACATTGACGCCCTATCAATATTTTACCGAATTGTTTGATGAAGCCACCGAGGCGCAGAAGCGTGCGAAACTCGGACAATTCGGTTTTGGAATAGAGAAAGCGGACACGCCGGTTGCAAATCTGTCCGGTGGCGAGAAGGCCCGGCTGCTGTTTGCCATTATCAGCCTGGATAAACCCCATCTGCTGGTCCTTGACGAACCAACAAACCATCTGGACGTGGATAGCCGTGAGGCACTGATCCGGGCGTTGAACGAGTTTGAAGGCGCTCTCATGCTTATTAGCCATGATCGCCATCTCATCGAGTCGACTGTGGACAATCTATGGGTTGTGGGCGGCGGCACCACCGAACCCTATGACGGAACCCTGGACCAATACATCAGGGATCTGGAAACGGCTCGGAAAAATCGCATGTCCCAATCCAGAGCAGACAGAGACAGTGGCAAGTCAGCGGCCAACACGCGTTCGCAGAAACGGCGCGAAGCCGCAGCCCAGCGCGCTGAACTGGCACCTCTGAAGAAAAAGATGCTCCGGTGCGAGGAACAGGTCAACCGGTTGAGTGAGGCACTTGATTCGCTGGATCAGAAACTGGCCAATCCCAGGCTCTACGAACAGGAAGGAGACCGCCTGCAAACGCTGACCAAGGAACGGGGTGAAGTTGCCCGCGACCTGCAAACAGCCGAGGAAGAGTGGATTGTGGCATCGGAAGCATTGGAAGCAGCGCAAAATCAGCAATCCTGAAGCCAACCGGACGGATTGGGATCAAAACCAGCCAATTGAATGTATCAGGAGAGGCGTCAAGCGCGTTTTTCCCATTTGCCCGTTTCGCTCTGCTGCCAGTAGGTGACGTCATGGCCGCTGTCGAGAGCGCTGCGGTAGCTTTCCCGCGCCGAGGAGACGGAATATTCATCATTTCCATCAAATAGATAAACAACCCGTTCATAGCCTGACATATCTTCCACATTGGCGTTTTCGACCAGAAAGCGGATATTGGCAGCGTTGGGATTGATGTCTGTCTGCGTCAAAAAAACCGGATGTCGGTCTTCGACACCGTCCTTGCTCGTGCCGTGGGGAAGGAAAGATGTGTCACTGAATGTCCAGAGCAGCGAATCCAGAGATTCGATACGCTCCTCTGTTGTTGCCTGCACAACGGCCCGCCAGCCCCGTTCCAATGATTTTTCAAGAAGTCCGGGGAGAACTTTTTCCAGCGTCGTGCGCTCCAAATGATAGAACAGGATGTCCGTCATGAAAATTCCAACGACCTACTTTTGTTTCTGCACATAGGGATTTTTACCCTTTCTCAATTGCATCCTGAGAGGAACCCCTTCAAGTCCGAATTCCGATCGCAAGCTGTTTGTTAGGTAGCGCACATAGGAATCTGGGAGACTTTCCGGCTGCGAGCAAAAGACGATGAACGTCGGCGGACGGGCATTGGGCTGGGTCATATAGCGCAGTCGTATTCTGCGACCCGAAATCGCCGGCGGTGGATGTTGATCGACGGCCTCACGCAGGAACTGGTTGAGTGCGCCTGTGGGAATGCGCCTGTTCCAGAGTTCATAAATGCGGGTTATAGCCTTGAACAGAGCTTCAAGGCCGGAGCCGCTTTTTGCCGATACGGGAACGACGGGGATCCCGGAGATTTGCGGCAGCAGACGGGTAATATCATCGCGGAGCCGGCGAATGACGGCGGATTTGTTCGCCACCATATCCCATTTATTTATGCAAATGACGAGTCCGCGCCCTTCGCTCACCACCATGTCCGCGATCTGCAGATCCTGTTTCTCCAGCGCCCTGTCCGGTTCCATCAGGAGGAGGACAACTTCCGCAAATTTCGCAGAATTAAGAGCATCGCCCACCGAAAGTTTTTCAAGGCGGTCGGAAATCCTCGATCGCCGCCGCAATCCAGCTGTATCGAAGAGGCGAATGGGCCGGTCATGCCAGTCGAAATCCACGAAAATGGAATCCCGTGTTAAACCGGCTTCCGGACCTGTAATCATTCGTTCCTGATCAATGAGCTGATTGAAGAGGGTCGACTTGCCGACATTCGGCCGTCCAAGAATAGCTATTTTCAGGGGACGTAATTCATCCGGATGATCGCTGAAATCGGCGTTTTCAGCTTCTTCTTGAATTTCATCGATGCGTTTTTTTAGCTGATCTTCGAGATCGCCGATATTGATGCCATGCTCGGCTGAAATAGGCAGAGGCTCGCCGAGGCCCAGCTCATAAGCTTCGAAGAGACCGGGTTCCGCCGCACGACCTTCCGACTTGTTGGCCAGCAGTATTATCGGTTTCCCCGACGCACGCACCTGCTTTGCAAATGCCTTATCGACCGGCGTAACACCAACCCTGGCATCAATGACAAACAGAATGACCTGTGCATCGGCGATCGCTTCTTCCGATTGCTGGCGCATGCGTTCTTCAATTGTCCCATCGGGGGCATCTTCGAGACCGGCCGTATCAATGAGATGAATGGTTCTGTTGCCCAAAGACGCAGACGCAATGCGCCGGTCCCGTGTCAGGCCCGGTGTATCGTCAACGAGAGCCAGGCGTCGTCCGACCAAACGGTTGAACAAGGTCGATTTGCCAACATTGGGCCGGCCTATAATGGCAACAGAGATTTCCATGATCTTAAATTTGAAATAATGAACAAGGTCTCAAATACGGACCAAACCCTCGCCCCGTAGACGCATAGGACTAGTTCAACGAGATGAGTTTGGCCTTATCCGTATATATGTACATTCGACCACTGGCAACGATTGGCGCAATATGCACTGGCGTGTCCAGGTTCTTTTTGTTGGCCACACGGCCATCAGCGGCATCAATCCCAACCAGCTCACCAGACGAAGCAACCGCCCAGAGCCGATCTCCGGCGAGGATCGGACCATACCAGCTCTTGGCTTTCGGCAGATTTGTCACCCAACGAATCTTGCAGTCTTTACGGTTCAGCGCAATCATATTGCCGGAGCTCTCAACGACGAAAACCGAATTCCCGGCGACAGCTGGTGTCTGGTTACTGCGAATGTTCTGGGTCCAAACTCTTTCGCCGGTGTCACGCTTGGTCGCCAGCATCCGACCGGACTGGCTTACCGCATAGACAATGCCCCGATCGATAACAGGTCTTGCGGGACTGTTCAGACCACTGAGGGCAGATCCGCCACGACTGCGAACCAGGGATTCCGACCATACGGGCTGGCCTGATTTGGCATCAAAGGCGACCACTTCGCCAACAGCATAAGGTACGACGACTTTATCCCCGGCAACTGCCGGGCTAACATTCGACAGGAGAGAGGCACTCTCCGAAATGCCACGCGCAGTCCACAGTTCAGCGCCATCCCCGGCGCCCAGGGCATAAGTTCGCCCCTCGGTGGTTGTGACAAAGACTTTACCACCGCTCGCAGTCGGAGACGTACGAACGGGAACACCCAGATTTTTTTCCCAAAGCTTTGCGCCGGTGCCGGGATTAAGGCCCATAACCCAGCCGTAGCCGGTGGCAACAAACAATATTCCGTCACTGACCGCCAGGCCGCCGCCAAAACCCTCATAGGGTTTTTCGTTTTTCGGGGTCATACTGACTTGCCAGGACTTTTTGCCACCCGGGATAGTGAACGCACGAACCTGACCGTGGGAGTCGAGAGTGAAAACGCGACCATTATAAATGATCGGGCTTGCGGTAAGCTGACCTTTCTTGCTCGACCCCTTGCCGGTATCCAGATTCCAGGCCCGGCGCAATTCCTTACCCAGCGCCAGATGACCCGGGGAATTGTTGGCGGCTCCGCCGGGCTGACTCCAGGCAACATTCAAAGTCTGCTGTGGCAGCTGGACGGGTGTTTTGACAGCATTGGCATCAATCTGCAAAGCCTCTTTCGAGCTCATAACGGCTTTGCGTTCCCCTTGCAGTTTTTTTTCTTCTTCCTTGAAGGGGTTTAGATTTTTTAAAGTTGGAAGTTTGGGAGCACCGGAACAGGACGCGACCAGAACTGAAACCGCGACAATACCGGAAATCTTTCCTGACAATTTCCAACAGTTCATTTCTCGTTCTCGCCTCTTAGCTCTCGCACTGGTCTTGTTTGATCGCAAACGCCGAACATTCACCAGTTCATAGTCCAACTCACATCAATTCGATTTCGTATCATCGTTCTGACCTTTGGAAGAACCGGGTTTTTCCTCGATCAATAGTGACAACATCATTTCGGCACGCTGGCGAATATTGAGCGGAACATCAGGTGCGCCGATGAGTTTTGAATAGTAATCCTCCGCCAGCTTTTTGTCGCCGCTCCGGTATGCCGACAGTCCCATCATCTCTTGGGCCGAGAAGCGCCACGGTCCGGACCCTTCTGAAAGTTGCCCTATTCGTGATTTGATCTGATTCGGATCGGCTTTATCAATGAGCAACATAGCGGCCTGAATTTGTGCAAAGTCCTGCAACAGTTTATCCACAGAACCGGATTTGGCCAGTTCATCGTAAAGCTTGACCGCCTCATCCACTTGCCCGTCGGCAGCGCTGTTGGCCGCCAGACGAAACTTCGACAGAACCTGATAGCCCTGGGGACCACCCTCTATCAAAGATTGGAAAATTTTATTGGCCTCTGACGTTTTACCGGTGTTCGAAAGCGTATCGGCACTTTCAAACTGAGTCCCGGCGGTCGCCGCTTTTGACGCAGACCACTGAACCCAGAATTGATAACCCGCGACAATCGCCACAATGGCAACAGCAGCACCAATGATATAGGTCCCATACTGGTCCCATATCTTTTTATATTGTTCCTTGCGAACCTCTTCTTCGACTTCGCGGAAGATATCACCGTCACTCATTGTCTACCGTTGCCAGCTCTCTGTAAATTTAATGGATTTTCCAAACACAAATGCGTTTTAACTGATTCCATGACTTGATAGCGCGGGATTGATGCCCGATCAAATGCCCCGGCGAAAATAATCCAGCAATATTCGACAATAATCGCCCTTTAAGTGCCGCCTATTTTGGACTTTTTCGTGGCCCTTTTGGATGGAGGTGGTGCATCTGAGCGCATTTTGTACGTATTTTCTTCCCCGGGGAAGGTTCGGCTTTTCACTTCTTTGGCATAGGATTTAACCGCCTCTTCGATCGCCGAGCCCAGATTTCCGTATTTTTTCACAAATTTTGGAACGATAGGACTTAATCCTAGCATGTCCTCCAACACTAAAATCTGGCCATCACAAGCCGCTGAAGCCCCAATCCCGATTGTGGGAATATCTATCTTTTTAGTGATGCGTGCCGCAAGGAGTTCCGCTACCCCCTCGATCACGACGGAAAACGCGCCGGCGTCGGATACCGCCTTGGCATCTTTTTCGAGGGCCGCCCATTCCGATTTATCGCGCCCCTGGGTCTTAAAGCCACCGATCATATTGACGGATTGCGGCGTCAGGCCGATATGTCCCATGACCGGGATACCGCGCTCGGTGAGATAGGTTATGGTTTCCGCCATGGACGTTCCGCCTTCTAGCTTGATAGCCCCGCATCCGGTTTCCTTCATGACACGGCTGGCATTTCGAAAAGCTATCTGAGGACTTTCCTCGTAACTTCCAAACGGCATATCAACAACAACAAGAGCCTGCTGGGAACCGCGCACAACGGCGCTTCCATGCATAATCATCAGGTCGAGGGGCACCGGCACCGTCGATTCAAATCCGTGCATCACCATGCCGAGCGAATCCCCCACCAGCAAAAAGTCGACATAGGGATCGATAATCCGGGCCGTATGGGCATGATAAGCCGTCAACGATACGATCGGTTCCTTGTTTTTTCGATTTGAGATATCGGGGACAGTGACTCGTTTCACCGGAGCTTGGGAAGACATGACATACCTTTTGGCTTGATGGCCCTTTGGATTAACGACG
>JBPCWG010000520.1:0-5480 GCA_051009705.1 Methyloligellaceae bacterium
GTAGATAGAGCGAAGACAATATCACCATCAAGGGGTGTGTGAACCGGCATGATGGCCCGGGCCATTCCAGTTTGAGCCATTATGGCGAGCCGTGTAAGTTCGTTCTGGTCAAGAGCGGCATTGGTGGCCACAACACACAGGGTCGTGTTTTCTCCAGGTTCGGACAAGTTCAGTGTAGGAATCGGGTTTTTGGGAAACGGCTCCGGCAATCCGTGACTGCCGAATTCTGCGTCGATCTCAAAAGGTGCGGCCCAGAAATGGCGGGTCTGGCCAATGACAACGCTGCCCACCGCATTGACGGCCGCCAGCGCTCCGACAATTAGCCCGTCTTCCAGTTTCAGGGAAGCACTACCGAGCCCGCCTTTGAGCCCGAAGGTCGTTGCTCCCGAACCGGCACCGGTACTGCCAAGTTCGAATGTGTCGGAAACATCGGCGCAGGCCGCATATGCCATATCGCGATAGGGTGGGAATGTACCCCAATCCTTGTCGCCGCCATTGAGCAGATCGAACAGGATGGCCTGGGGAACGATGGGGACATTAATATCGCCAATTTCAAAGCCGACGGACTTTTCGCGCAAGTAAGCCTGGACACCGGTGGCGGCATCCAAGCCAAAAGCCGATCCTCCGGACAGGACCAGTCCATGAATATTTTCGACGGTGCCGCCGGGGCGCAGCGCACCGAGCTCTCGGCTGCCAACTCCGCCGCCGCGAATATCATAGGCGGCTTTGACAGGTCGATCGGGCAAGAGCACGGTCACCCCGGATTTCAGGCCTGCTTCGGCACGGTTAGCCACTTTCAGGCCGGGCACATCCGTAATGAGATTGCGGACACCGGGTTTTGGCGACTTGTCCTGATCCGTGGTGTTCATCTGAATCCAATGCAATCAATCACCGGCCCCTGTATCACCCCGACCGGCAAGGGTTGAAAACTCACGAGCGACAAAAAATCGACGGTCAAATGAGTGACGGCCTGACTAGAGAATGTTGTGCGTCCCGTCGCAAAACGGTTCATCCTCGGTTTGCTTGCATCCGCACAATGAGAGTTGTTCCGTATTTTCAGCGACAAATTTGAGGGGTTCCAATCCGCTGCCCTGATGGGAGCCGTCGCAAAAGGGCTGGTTATTACTCTTGCCGCATCGGCACCAGAAATAGGTCTGGCCTTCTTCGACATCCACAAGATAGGGATTGGCCTGGGCCATTACCGGTTCGTCAGCCATTTGAAAATCCTTTCTAATTCCAAAATCGTTTATCAGTCGTCACGCCTTCAGCAGGAGGCTTGAACAGGTTATTGGGTCGCAAGCTTGTGTTTTCGGGTCCAAGCTCTACCCGATTCCTCGGCCCACAAAAACAAGAACTCGCCGGGGCCGGGAACCTTGAAGAAAAAAGCGATGTATGGATTGGCGGAAATCGAAGTCGTGAACTCCGTCCGGAAAATTTCTTCATTGTTGAATTTGGCGAAGAACCATTTCAACGGCGTCAAATCCTGTGCATCGGTGCCGGCCTCACCTTTAACCGGTTCGGACAACATGCTGTGGCGGATCAGAGTTTTTATTTCGATGATCTCACCGATCTTGGCCGTCTCTTGAATGTCGATACGCGGTGTCATTGAGTTTCCAGTGCTTGCAATCCTGCCTGTTCAGACAATCCTGAAAAACTAACTAATATCTATCTGGCATCTATAAACCCGGGTTTCGCAATTTCAATTGTTCTGCGACCGATAAACCAGGTCCCATCGTTCATTTCCGCAACGGCTACAACGGTTTGCGATTTTTTGAGCCGCATGCGGCTAGAAACTTCCGCCTTGCCGCCTTTTGGGGACAGGAAAAAACTGGCCACTTTCGGCAGATCATTGTCCGAAGCAAACAGGTGAATGGATTTCACATAGTCACTCGACGTCATAGGGCTGTCGACTCTGACGATGAACGGTACAGACCTGGCACTGCGCGAAATCTGGGGTAACTCGATGGCTACCCGACCCTGTTCCAGTTTTCGGTTTTTCGTCAGCGCAGAAATTTCTTTTTCGACGTCAAGTTCGCTGGCAACGGCATCCGGGCCCCAATCGCGCCACACGGCAGCAATTCCCCCCAGAGATAGAAGCCACAATTTTCCAAACTCGCGACGGTTCATCATTCCCAATTTCTATGCTTCTGGCCAAAAATCCAGCGATGTAGATTTTACTATTCTTCGCCGGGCCATAATCTGAATTCCAACCCAAAAATAGGACAGGTTTGGACAGGCTGCAATGTATCCCGCTGGAATTCTTTAATAAACCTGAAAAATTGCGTGAGAACACCTTTGTCGTTCAACGGTACAAAATGGACAGAAAAATCCGCGCCGATGCGTATACACGACCTTGGAATAACAACCTGCCATCAATTGATCTCACCCGGAGGCCGTGTAATATAGATCTTTTTCGAGCAAGGCTCTGTGAGTACAAGGAAAAAGATCTATATTAATTTAATAATGACTTGGATAATCATATAATCAAAGTCTTATACTGAGTGGGACAGGTCTTATACTGAGTGGGACAGGAAAGTCAGGATTTTCGCGGCAATCAATACAAAATTAAAAGCAATTGTTTATTGAATATAAGAGGTTAGTGGCTTGCAACCACTGAACAAATTCGGGGTTTGTGCTAAAGGAGGCATCCCAAAATGGCCGGTACCATCATTTTCTTGATTTTGTTGATTATTGCCATTTTCGCCCTTGCTATAAACAGGGCCGCCCTTTGGGGCTGGATGCTGCTCGTGGCCGGTGCAACGCTTTACGTAAAGGTCGGACTGCCCGGCGGGACGTTTCAAGTCCCAAGTTCGGGTTTCTGGCCGATGATGGGCTGGATTCCTACAATTATACTCGCCCTTCTTTGCATTGGTCCCATACGCCAGAAATTCATCATTCGGCCGGCCTTCGATTTCATGAAAAATATTCTGCCGCCTGTATCATCCACGGAACAGGAAGCCCTGGAAGCCGGAACTGTGGGTTGGGATGCAGAACTATTTTCCGGTGATCCCAACTGGACCAAATTGCGATCAATCGCGCCGATCAATCTGACGGACCGCGAAAAGGATTTCCTGGATGGTCCCACGGAAAGGCTGTGCGAACGTCTCAATGACTGGGAAATCCGGCATACACTTCATGATATTCCAAAAGATATTTGGCAATTTGTTCGGGACGAGGGTTTCCTGGGCATGCTTATATCCGAAAAACATGGCGGTCTTGGATTTTCCCCGCAGGCGCAATCCCTAATTCTCGGGAAAATTTCGTCGCGCAGTGCCGATGCGGTGACTATTGTCATGGTGCCAAATTCCTTGGGACCCGGCGAACTTATTGAAAAATACGGCACGTCCGAACAAAAAGAGTATTACCTGCCGCGTCTGGCCCAGGGGCAGGAGGTTCCCTGTTTCGGCCTGACCGGACCCACCTCCGGTTCGGATGCGGCGGCCATGCGCGACATTGGTATTGTCTGCCATCAGCAATTTGAAGGCAAAGACACCCTTGGAATTCGGCTGAACTGGGACAAGCGCTATATCTCGCTCGGACCCGACGCGACACTGCTGGGGCTGGCATTTCGTCTGTCGGACCCGGATGGGCTGCTTGGACGTGGAGAGGATCTCGGAATTACTCTGGCACTGGTACCGACAGAATTTGAAGGTGTGGAAATCGGACGCAGACATTTGCCGTGCGGCGCCGCATTTCCCAATGGTCCGAACTGGGGTCGGGACGTTTTCCTGCCCATGGATTATGTCATCGGTGGTCAGGAGCGCGTCGGTCAGGGATGGCGCATGTTGATGAGCTGCCTGTCGGCCGGTCGTTCCATATCGCTTCCGGCTTCAAGTGCCGCGGGCATCAAGTCCATGCTCCGCAACACGACGGCTTATGCCCAGATCCGCAAGCAATTTGGTATCTCCATCAGCCGAATGGAGGGAATTGAAGAACCCTTGTCGCGCATGGTGGAACAGGCCTATGTCGTCGAAGCCGGGCGGGCGGTGACGGCATCAATGGTCGCCGGCGGCGAGAAACCTGCGGTTATTTCCGCTCTACTGAAGTACCAGTCGACGGAACGCATGCGTCAATGCGTCAATGATGCCATGGATATCCATGGTGGCCGAGCCATATGTGATGGACCGACGAACTATATTCAGGGCGCCTATCAGATGGTGCCCGTGGGCATAACCGTCGAGGGAGCAAATATTCTGACCCGGACCCTGATTTCCTTTACCCAGGGGGCCCTGCGCAGTCATCCCTGGCTGTTCCGGGAAATCCAGGCTATTCAGGACACCGACCGAAACCGCGGTATGCGGGCGTTTGAAGAGGCATTTGTCGGTCATATATCTTATTCCCTGGCCAATATCTTTGGCGCTTTCTATCATAACCTGACAGGTGGCCTCTTTGCCAAAACGCCCATCGATGCCAGCTATACCGCCCAGTGGTACGGACAGTTGGCGCGGGCATCGAAAAACTTTGCTCTGGTTGCGGATATCACTGTTGCAACTTTGGGTGGCGGCCTGAAAGTCCGTCAGAAGCTGACTGGCCGGCTCGCAGATGCCCTGTCAGAGCTTTATCTCCTGTCCTGCGTTTTGAAACGGTTCGAAGATGATGGCGAACAATTGGCGGATGTTCCGATCATGGAGTTTGCAGCGCAAAACTGTCTCTATCGTTTTCAGGAAGCGATGCTGGGGGTGGTCAATAATTTCCCGATTTCCGGTGTGGGATGGGTGCTGCGGCCCCTGGTGTTTCCTCTCGGCGCCCGCTGGCGGCCTGCCAGCGACAAGCAGGGCAGGGATATTGTCAGACTGGCCCTTGAGCCCGGTGATGTCCGAGATCGGCTGACCCGGGATATCTATATTTCCACAGATGAGAACGACGCAACGGGATTGCTTGAGGTAACTCTGTCGAAGGTTCTGGAAAACAAGGAAGCTGATCGCAAAATCGAGCGGGCCGTTCGCAAAGGATTAATTCAGCGCTATCACGGCAATGACTGGTTCCAGGAAGCCGTCGACAAGGGCATTGTCACCGCGCACGAGGCTCAGGGGTTGCGCGAGGTCGAGAGTCTTGTGGATCGTGTGATCGCTGTCGATCATTTTGATCGCGCCGAACTGCAACCCCATTACCAGGCCGACAAGGCCACAGCAAACGCGGCAGCTGCGGAGTAATAGAAATCTATGGCTATTGAACTGAACGATTTGAAGGACTGGCGGTTCGAAGTTGACTATGAGCGGATCGCCTGGGCCACTTTCGATCGCGAGAACGAGTCCATGAATACGCTCGGAAAGCGGGCCATGGAGGAGTTGGGGCTAATCGTGGCGGCCGTCGAGGGCGGTGCCAGTCGTGGTGACATCAGGGGATTGATCATCATGTCCGGCAAGGAGACCGGATTTATCGCCGGAGCGGATATCCGTGATTTTCAAGGTTATGAAACCGCTGCTGACGTGGAAAAAAGTGTCCGCCAGGGCATTGCACTTTTCAATCAGGTCGAAGCA
>JBPCWG010000521.1:0-5951 GCA_051009705.1 Methyloligellaceae bacterium
ATCATCGCATCCCTTCTGCCCCGGGGCCGCATGACAGGAAGCACAGCCGCCAGCATGGAAATAGAGTTCGCCATTGCTCAAATCCGGTTCGTGGGAAGGCAGAGACGACGCATCGAGCATCGACGGGATCGTCAGCACATAAAATGCTCCACCACCCAGAACGATCAATCCAAGAAGAGCTAAAATAAAGCGCACGACCATATATCCCTGTTTTGTTTTTCCGCCGCTGTGCCCCTTAGAGCGCACACACCGGTGGCGAGTATATCCCTCCCCGCGCCTCCCGAAAACACCGAAAAATGCGATCCCCAATTCTACGGCAACGGCCTCTCGATTCACGCCGGAGGCAGATTCCAGATTGCAATAAACCTGAAATTAGGCTTCAGTGTCGGAAAATAACAGCAATGAATTCAAAGGTTTCAGTCATGCATCACGGCGGAGAGATTCTCATCCATCATCTGGAGATTGAAGGATGCGATACGGTTTACTGTGTCCCTGGTGAAAGCTATCTGGCGGCTCTGGACGGGTTGCACGACACGAACCGCATACAGACTGTCGTCTGCCGCCAGGAAGGCGGTGCCTCGATGATGGCCGAGGCTTACGGAAAACTGAGCGGCAAACCGGGCGTGTGTTTCGTAACCCGCGGCCCTGGTGCCGCCAACGCCATGAGCGGTATTCACATCGCTTATCAGGATTCCACACCGATGATTTTGTTCGTTGGAATGCCACCGGGCCAATTCCGTGACCGTGAAGCCTTTCAGGAGATTGATCTCAGAGCTATCTTTGGAACGACGGCCAAATGGGTCGGCGTCATCGATGATGTGGATCGTATTGGCGAATATGTGAGCCGGGCCTTTGCTACGGCGACTTCCGGTCGACCTGGTCCGGTGGTCCTTGGTCTGCCCGAAGACATGCTGGCCGACGAAGGGGACAAGGCTGACAA
This sequence comes from Methyloligellaceae bacterium, assembly GCA_051009705.1. GTDB lineage: Bacteria > Pseudomonadota > Alphaproteobacteria > Rhizobiales > CAYWUX01 > JANQOC01. The sequence continues at coordinate 941 of JBPCWG010000521.1, forward strand.
AAAACCGGCCCCGATTGTCAAGAGCCGCCCCACCGCAGATGCAATCCGGCAATTCGGCGAAGCACTCGCATCGGCGGAACGGCCACTGATTATCGTCGGGGGACCGGGCTGGACGGCTGAAACCGGCCATAAAATGCAGACTTTTGCAGTACGCCTGAATCTGCCGGTTGCTGCGGCCTTCCGTTTTCAGGACTATTTTGACAATCGCCACCAGAACTATGCGGGACATGTGGGGATCGCCATCAATCCGAAACTGGCCGGACATATTCGCGACTCTGACCTGATCATCGCCATGGGACCGCGGCTGGGAGAAATGACGACCAGCGGCTATACGCTGCTCAAGGTACCCTCGCCGGATCAGAAGCTTGTTCATATCCACCCGGGACCGGAAGAATTAGGGCAGGTCTATTGTCCCGAGATCGCCATCTGCGCGTCGCTGTCGGAGTTCGCGGACTGCCTCGATGATATCGAACTGCCCGGCGACCCCGTCTGGAGCGCATGGACCGAGACGCTGCGCGCAGACTATGAAGCCCATGTTCAGCCCGTCGAAACGCCGGGATCACTGAAGATGGAGCAAGTCGTTTCCTACCTCTCGGAAGTACTTGATGAAGACGCCATTATCACCAACGGCGCCGGCAATTTCACCGCCTGGGTTCACCGTTACTACCGCTACAGATCCTATCGCACCCAGCTTGCCCCGACAGCCGGAAGCATGGGATACGGTCTTCCCGCTGCAGTTGCCGCCAAGGTGCGACATCCCGATCAACAGGTCATTTGTTTCGCCGGTGACGGCTGTTTCATGATGACAAGCCAGGAACTTGCAACCGCTGTTCATTATGGACTGCCCATCGTCATCATCATCGTCAACAATCAGATGTATGGTACGATCCGCATGCATCAGGAAAAACACTTTCCTGAACGGGTCATCGCCACGACTCTCTCCAACCCGGACTTTGCAGCCTTCGCCCGAAGTTTCGGCGCTGAAGGCATTCAGATTTCCGAGACCCGCGAATTCCGGCCGGCCCTACAAAAAGCACTTGCCGCCCAGAAACCGACGGTCATAGAACTATTGGTCTCACCGGAAGCGCTCACGCCGACCCAGACCCTGTCGGAAATTCGCAGCCAGTCGCTAGAGCCGAAATTCGACTGATCCGACCGGAGACCCATACCAGCCACCCCTGTTCGGGCCTTTGCTGAGGGCGTTGATTATGTTCCTGTTATGAAGGTATCGGCACATCCTCGGCCGTAGGAACGCCATAGCCTCTGTGCACCGCCGGCCGCTCGGCGATGGCCAGGTACCAGCGTTTTACATTCGGATAGGTGTTGAGATCGACGAGGTGTCTTTCAAATCGTGAAACCCATGGCCAGATAGCCATATCAGCAATGGAATAGTCGCCGCCGACAAAATCCGCATCTCCCAGCCTCGTATTCAGAACCTTGTAAAGACGATTGGCTTCCTTCAGGTAACGCTCTTCCGCATAAGGCGCCTTGCCCTGGTTGTAGTGTGAGAAATGATGGACCTGGCCGATCATCGGTCCCTGGCCACCCATTTGCCACATGAGCCATTCGATCGTGCGCCATTTCGCTTCGCCGTCGGTCGGCAGAAATTTTCCGCATTTCTCGGCAAGGTACAAAAGTATCGCACCGGATTCCATCAGGTGCATTCCGTTGTCCTGATCGACAATGGCGGGGATCCGGTTATTGGGCGCGATTTTCAGAAAATCCGGAGCGAACTGCTCGTCCTTGCCAATGTTGATGGGATGGACATTGTAAGCAAGTCCCATTTCTTCCAGAGCAATTGAGACTTTCCGGCCATTGGGGGTCGACCAAGTATAGAGATCTATCACGTCGGGTTTTCCTCTTCCGTAAACAAATGTCGTTTTCCAGCAATTCTGATTGTCCTCTGTTTTATTCAGTCGGGCGTTTGAAATCAATAAAGACGCAGGAGCAGAATCCAGGCACTGGCAAACAGGGGGCTGAGAATCGTCGACACAAAGACGATCGCCGAAGCGGTTTCGCCGTGGTTTTTATATTCGGCACAAAACACCGCCAGCAGGACACCGACCGGCGCAGCAGCAGCAACGATCAACAAATCTTCCAGGGTTCCGGTAAAACCAAATCCAGCGGTCAATCCCCAGGTCAGGACCGGCGACAGGATCATGGAGAAAATTATGGAAATGCCGATTGTGTTCAAATCCATTTTGGATTTGTTGCCCGCGAGTTGTGCTCCCAGTGCGAACAGGGCCAGAGGAACGAAGGCGCTGCTCATCAGCGCCATGGGAACTGCGACAATATTCGGTAATGGAAGTTCAAACCCCTTGAGCAGAAGCCCCAGGACGACACTGGGAATGAGGGGTGTCTGAAAGAGCGACCGGAAGAGCGCCTTGGATGACATGCCCTGGCCGACCAACATCCAATATCCGATGGTAACGATCAGTATGGAGTGCAGGGAAACAATTACGGCCTGATGCAGAATATAGTCATCGGGAAAGGCGAGCTGCGCCAGCGGAATACCGAAATTACCGGAATTTGGGAACGAGACCGTCAATGCGATGATCGGCCTGAGAGACTCCGGCAGACGCAAAGCTGCGGCGATGGCCCAGCCGATGATGGTCAGGATGATAAACTGCACCACCGTAAACCACGCCGTCGGCCAGACCTCCCGCAGGGGAATGTCGGCGCTTGAAAGGGAGTGAATTAGAAATATGGGCAGAAATATATAGATCTGCAGGCGATTCAATGTGCGAATATCAAATTTCAGCCGCGGTTGCACGGCCCAGCCCAGGGCAACGAGGGCTATGATGGGCAAGGTAATCTCTGTGAGAATATTGAGGAACAAGCCCATAAATACTTCCTTAAAATAAATACGTCCTTAAATAAGTCTCAGTCCACGTCCCCGGCCCGCAAATTTCCTGCGGCTTTCCGAGTCCCTGATTCGTGCCGTTTTCAGGTCACGTTTGCAGGCTGACCCGCAACAGTCGCCAATCCAATATCCCCCGCACCGGACTAAGACCAAGTATTATTTGAAAAATTTTCCCCTGTCCCACTTTTTTAAGATCGACATAGTTTAGACACATCCAGTACTGATAATCTTGCATACGGGGTGGATAAAATTGATGCCGACTGGCGTAACTTATTGAGACGGAAAGATGCCCGAATACGAGGATATTTTAAAATTCCTGGCAAAAAACCCGCCTAATCTTGCGAGCGAACGACAGCTTCATGCGTCTATGTTGGAACTGCTGGCGTCCTGCCTGCGAAATCAGGAAAATGAAAAGATCGATATTAATCCGGTTGTGAAGACAGCCGTCGAATCGCAGCCTGTCGCCTGATCCATATTACCTGAAAATTTTCCACTGCACGTTCTCGTCTTCGACGTCGATACGGGTCGCAGTTCCGGCCGCAATATCCCGCGGATCACCAGGAAGATACGAGCAATCAAATTTGCCGATGCAATTATCTGCTTTGATCTTGCGGATGAATTCATTACAACAATTGCAATTCAATCGTAATTGAGGATGTGAGATGTCAAAGGTTGCCTTCATCGGGCTCGGCGTCATGGGCTATCCCATGGCCGGGTACATTGCGCGGAAGGGTGCGCATGAAGTGAGTGTTTACAACAGGACCATAGCGAAAGCGGAAAAGTGGGTTTCCGAATATGGCGGCACCGCCGCCGTCTCACCCGCAAAGGCCGCTGAAGGCGCAGAGTTTGTATTTTCCTGTGTCGGCAATGATGACGATTTGAGATCGGTAACGATTGATTCCGATGGTGCTTTCTCCAGCCTGGCACCAGATGCGGTGTTCGTCGACAATACGACGACATCCGCAGATGTGGCCCGGGAGCTTTATGGCCTGGCCAGGGAAAAAGGCGCCCATTTTCTCGATGCTCCTGTTTCCGGCGGTCAGGCCGGGGCAGAGAACGGTGTCCTCACGGTCATGGTCGGCGGCGATGAAGCGGCGTTTGCCCGCGCCGAACCGGTCATGGACTGTTATGCCCAGGCCGTCAGGTTGCTTGGCCCCACAGGTTCCGGTCAGTTAACGAAGATGGTCAACCAGATTGCCATTGCCGGCCTTGTCCAGGGCCTTTCCGAAGCTATACATTTCGCCAAAAAGGCCGACCTTGATCTTCCCGGCGTCATTGCCACGATTTCCAAAGGCGCGGCCCAGTCATGGCAAATGGAGAACCGCTGGGAAACGATGATGAACGACGAGTTTGACTTCGGCTTCGCTGTCGACTGGATGCGCAAGGATCTCAAATACTGCCTCGAGGAAGCCCGGCGAAGCGGTGCTCACCTCCCTGTCGCGGCCCTTGTCGACCAGTTTTATTCCGAGGTGCAATCCATGGGTGGCAAACGATGGGACACGTCAAGCCTCATTGCCCGACTGGACCGTTAGCCAAAACCGGCCTTCCCCTAGTTTCGCGGTTTTGCCCGGGTACGGGAATTTCCGGTCTCGGGTTCAGCCCCGGCTGGCGCTGTTGTCCGACAGGTGATCGAGGGGAAGTTCCGTCGTGAACTTGATCTGTTCCATGGCAAACACGGAACTGACATCGCTAAGCTCAATCTTGTTGATCAGTTTCTTGTAAAATACATCATAGGCATCGATATCCGGCACGACCACGCGCAGAAGGTAATCCACCTGTCCGCTCATGCGATAAAATTCGACGACTTCCGGAAATTCCCGAATGACATTATGAAACGCCTCCAGCCATTTCTGCGAATGCTGGCTGGTGGTAATAGAGACGAATACCGTCACACCGGCTTTCACCGCTTTCGGATCAAGGAGGGCGACACGGTTCCTGATGTAGCCGTTTTCTTCCAGCTTTTGAATTCGGCGCCAGCACGGCGTCGTGGACAGACCCACCATTTTTCCGATTTCAGAAACAGGAACGGTACAGTCCTTCTGCAGTATTTCGAGGATCTTGCAATCCATTTTGTCGAGCATGTCTCTGTCCTCTAAAACAAATCCAGCCTATGGGAAATCAAACTCCGTCAGCACCGCCGAACCCGCT
>JBPCWG010000522.1:0-13321 GCA_051009705.1 Methyloligellaceae bacterium
TGGTTCAAATGGGAAGCTTATGCCACCTGGTTTTCGGGCATAGGTCTGCTGGCCATCATTTACTATCTGGAATCGGAACTGTACCTGACTGATGTCAATGTGCTGGAAATGTCAGCTCCGGTCGCGATTATGGTCAGTATCGGGAGCCTCGTCGGAGGATGGCTTATCTACGATGGAATGTGCCGATCGCCTTTAGGAAAAAATGAAATCGTTTTGGGCATAGTGGGATTCATATTCCTTGTTCTCGCGGCTTATTTATTCACATTGGTATTTTCCAGCCGGGGTGCGTTTGTGCATATCGGTGCTCTTATCGGGACAATTATGGTGGCCAATGTATTGATGGTGGTTATACCTGGTCAGCGCAAGGTTGTGGCTTCATTGATTGCCGGGGAGGAGCCGGAAGCCATTCATGGAATTCGTGGCAAACAGCGATCGGTGCACAATAATTATCTGACCCTGCCAGTCGTATTTATCATGATCGGAACACACTATCCTCTGGCCTTTGCCACGAAGTGGAGTTTTTTGATTATTGCCCTGACCCTGATCATCGGCGTTGTCATCCGCATCTTCTATAATACGCGGCACAGTGGCGGTCCGTCACCCTGGTGGACCTGGGGTGTGGCACTGGTTTGTGTCATTGGCATCATCTGGTTGAGCACGCTCGGACCAGCCAGGGGTGAGAAAATTGTAAGTCAGCCCAATACTCAGGTCGTCATGGATGATGTTGAGGAAGTTATATTTACTCGATGTGTCATGTGCCATGCAGAAGAACCCGCCTGGGAGAGAATGCCGGTAGCCCCGAAAGGTGTTGAGTTGGATGAGACAGAAAAAATTAAACACCAGGCACGGGAAATAATAATGCAGGCCGTCTGGTCCAACGCCATGCCACCTGGAAATATTTCGGAAATGGAACCGGAAGAGCGCCAGAAACTGGCAGACTGGTATGCGGGACTTAAATAAACGGATCCCAAGCCGATAAAAAAAAGCCCGCCCAAACAGGGCGAGCTTTTTCAAATAATTGTTGAAAGCCGGGCTGAACTCAAATTTCATCCGGTAGCAGCAGATTCAGAACCACAGCTATAAAAGCCGCCGGGAACAGGCCCGATGTCAGCAGAATTTTTAGTGTCTGCGGCGCGAACTTGACCGCATCCGGAACCGATTTCAAACCAAAGCCAATTGCCAGAGACAAGGCGATAATCATCATGTTTCTTCGGTTCATGTTGACATCGTTCAGTAATTTGATGCCGGCACCGGTGATCATTCCAAACATGACAATCGCCGCACCGCCGAGTACCGGATTTGGCATGGCAGCAACAAGGGCACCTATCTTGGGTATGAGTCCTGCGGCAATAAGAAAAATAGCTCCGATCGTTACGACATGACGACTCATTACCCCGGTCAATGCAACAAGGCCAACATTCTGGCTGTAAGAAGTGTTGGGCATGCCCCCGAATAGTGAGGCGATCGCGGAGCCAAGTCCATCCGCCATTGTACCGCCACTTATTTCTCTATCTGTGGCATCACGATTGGCGCCGCCTTTGGTTATGCCATTAATATCTCCGATGGTCTCAATGGCACTGACCACTGCGATAATGCACATACCTAAAATTGCGGCAGTCTGGAAATCAAAACCGTATTTCATAACTTCCGGAATTGCGATCCATTGAGCACTTGCGACATTACTGAAGTTGACCATTCCAAAGGGAATCGCTGCCACATAGCCAACAATCAGTCCGATGAGCACAGCGGCTGCAGCAGAAAATCCCCTAGTGAAGAATTTCAATCCGAGAATAACCGCCAGGGTGAGGAGAGCCAGGGCCCAGTTATGAAGTTCGCCGAAATCCGGCGGTGGTCTGCCCGCGCCTCCGGCTGCATATTGAATTCCCACCGGAATGAGCGCCAGGCCGATTGAAGCGACAACCAGACCGGTGACTAGGGGTGGAAATAGAAACTTAAGCCGCCCTATGATTGTACCGAGAAGGAAATGGAAAATACCGCCAATCAAAGTTGCGCCAAACAAGGTCGCAAGAGAAGCCCCTTTGACAATGGGAATCATTATCGGGATGAAGGCAAAACTTGTCCCCTGTACAATAGGCAGTCGCGCCCCGACGGGCCCGAGTCCGACAGTCTGGATCAGTGTTGCAATGCCCGCCGTGAACATTGCCATCTGGATAAGAAAGACCTTGTCCTCGACGCCCAGCGATGCAGCGCCGGCAATAATGATTGGGACAGTGACGTTGCCCGCAAACATGGCTAGTACATGTTGTATACCCAGAGGAATCGCGGTCGACAGTGGTGGCGTGTCGTCCGGGTTTGTACTGACAAGATATTCGGAACTGTTTGTATCGGTCATTTTTCAACCCCCCGTTGTTTCATCAAACCGAATAGACCAAAAGTATATACAATTGGTCGCAGATTAACCATGGCAAAAGCGGAAAAACTTGGGCTGTTGTTCATCTAACTGTCGATTAAATCAATCGTCAGCTGACGATGATAGTCGAGCAATTCCGATAGATCCTGGTATACCAGCTGGCCTTCCGCAACAACCTGTTTGCCTTGCACAACAGTGTAGGCTGAGTTGAAGGGGCCACAGAAAATAAGTGCTGATACAGGATCCCAGTCACATCCAGCCATGTTTAACTGGTCGGTACGAAAGGCTGCGAAGTCTGCCGCTTTTCCGACTTGCAGTGAGCCGATGTCATCGCGGTTGAGAACATCGGCACCTCCTATGGTCGCCAACCGCAGGGCTTCCCGCGCCGTTAGGGCTGCAGCTCCCTTCAATACGCGTTGCAGTAGCAAGGCCTGACGGGCCTCACTTAACAGATGAGCGCTGTCATTCGAAGCCGAACCATCGACGCCAAGACCTACTCGGACACCCGCGTCTATCATTTCTCTTACCGGAGCAATACCGCTTGCCAAGCGCATGTTGGAACAGGGGCAGTGGGCAACACCGGTTTTGGTTGCGGCAAACAGTTCGATTTCCGGGGCATCGAGTTGGACGCAGTGTGCATGCCAGACGTCGGATCCTGTCCATCCAAGAGACTGAATGTATTCGCCTGGGCGCATCCCGAACTTTTCCTGGCTGTAGTTGATATCCTCTACATTTTCGGCCAGGTGGGTGTGCAATCCGACACCGAACTTGCGCGCCATCTCAGCACTGTCCAGCATTAATTTCTGACTGACGGAAAATGGTGAACAGGGAGCCAGGGCAATTCGTGTCATGGCAAAGGGGGTCGGATCATGATGGGCTTCGACAACCCGAACACAATCCTCAAGAATTGACTCTTCATCTTCCACGAGATCATCCGGAGGCAATCCGCCAGAACTCTCTCCGATACTCATGGATCCCCTTGTCGCGTGAAATCTCAGTCCAATATCCTGTGCCGCCCTGATTTCATCATCAAGGCGGGCGTCATTCGGAAACAGGTACAGATGATCAGAGCTTGTTGTGCAGCCACTGAGCGCCAGTTCCGCCAGTCCCACACGTGCCGAACTGAAGATGTGGTCCGAACCAAGCTTGCCCCAGATCGGATAAAGTGTCTGCAGCCAACCAAACAGGGGGGCATCCTGGGCACCCGGGACAACGCGAGTTAGATTTTGATAGAGGTGATGGTGCGTATTTATGAGCCCCGGGATGACCACATGCCCGGAGAGATCAAGTATTTCATCGGCCTGATTGGGTAGATCTGAAGTTTTGCCAACCTGCTCAATAATGCCGTCACGACAAAACAAAGCCGCATCTTGTAGTTCGAATTCTGATTCTTCGCCTTTGATTGCATCTCTCTGCATCGTAAAAAGGTGGCTGATATTTTTAACGAGCAGAGTCGGCATTGTAAATCGTTTCCACTTATTCCGGTGACTTCACAATTGGAGGCGCAAACTGAAGTTCCAGATCCCAGGGAAAATAAATCCATGTATCCTGGGATACGGCCGTCACATAAGTATCTATCAGGTTACTGCCCATTGGTTTGGCATAGACGGTTGCGAAATGGGCCTTGGGAAGCATTTCCCGGACGCATGCAGCTGTTTTTCCTGTGTCGACCAGATCATCAATAACCAGGATATCTTCGCCACCGTCACCGCCCAATTCCAAAATATCGTTGGAGATATTCTTGAGGACCTGAAGTTCTCCCTGATCCTTATAGTCATGGTAGGAGGCTACACAAACCGTATCGATAACCCGTATTTCCAGTTCACGTGCAACGATGGCGGCGGGAACGATTCCTCCGCGTGTAATGCAGACCAGCGCATTATACCGTCCTTTTTCCGGGGATAGACGCCAGGCGAGGGCCTTGGCATCGCGATGAAACTGTTCCCAGGAAACTGGAAAACTTTTTTGAGGCTGCGTGTTCATAGAATATCTTCCCCCGTCATTTTCAAAATCTTGTCAGTTGCTGTGCAGATTAGTCGCTCATAATCTCTTCCATGAAGTGATTCAAATTGTTCGTTATCGACAATATCTATTGACCCTTGAATTCGGGTTTTCGTTTTTCCATAAACGCACGGCGACCTTCAATATAGTCCTCGCTGTCAAAACAGGCCTGAACCATCTTGTCGATGCGTTCCAGATCCGGCGTATCGGGAGATTTGAATACTTCCTGTGCCGATGCCTTGATGGCCGCCATGGTCAAGGGAGCATTTTCCGAAATGCGCCGGGTATAGTCGTCGACAAAAGCATCAAGTAACGCCGAAGGCACAACGCGATTAACCAGTCCCATGTCGTACGCTTCCGCTGCCGTAAATTGACGGGCCGTGAAAAAGATCTCCATGGTATTGGCGATACCGACCAAAGACGCCACTCTCTTGACGCCAGTATAGCCATATCCCAAACCCAGTTTGGCTGCCGGTACACCAAAACTCGAACGTTCGTCGCATATTCTAATGTCACACCCGGCAGCAACATTGACGCCGCCGCCAATACAATAACCGCTGATTTTTGCAATCACAGGTTTCGGAAATCCGATCAGCGTTGCCCGGAAAGTTTCGGAGGTTCGATTGTACAGGTCGACGCCTTCCTGGGTTGCCCGTTCCGATTCGAATTTGGAAATATCGGCTCCGGATATGAAGGCCTTTTTCCCGGCACCGCTGATTACAAGGACGCGAACGGCCGGGTCCTTGGCCATTTCCTCAATGACTCTCGTTGCTTCCTGCCACATTTCAAGGGAGACGGCATTCATCTTCTTTGGGTTATTGAAAATGATGTGACCTGTTGATCCCTTGATCTCGGAAATGATTTTATCGTCATTCAATGGATGTATTCCTTCTCATAGTGTCCGGATTTTTGAATTGCCGGTTTTAAATACTAAATCACCGATTTTTCGCGAAACGCGATGATCTCATCATTGTTGTAACCAAGATCTTTTAGAATTTCTTCAGCGTCTTGTCCAAGTAAAGGCGAAGGTTTGACAATCTCACTCCGGCTGCGGTTCATGGTAATGGGTTGCCCGACGATCTGAGTTTGGCCGCGTTCATGGGACGTCACATCCCGGGCAAGCCCCAGTTCCTGAACCTGATCAAGTTCAAAGACTTCCTTGATATTATTTATCTCCCCGCAGGGACATCCAGCTTCGCTCAATATTTCTATCCATTCAGCAGTTGTCTTTTGACGCATATGCCCGTTGATCAGGGCATTTAGAGCATCGCGATTATCGGATCTTTTTTCACCGGTATTATAGTCTTCATGCTCGAATTCCAGGCTATCCATGACTTTTTTAAAACGTTCCCAGATAGCGCCACCGGTAATGGCGATATTCATAAATCCGTCGTTCGTTTCAAATACCCCCGTCGGGATACTTGTCGGGTGATTGTTTCCGGCCTGTCCTGGTATCTCTGCATTCATGAGCCAGCGCGCGGCCTGGAAATCCAGCATGAAGACCTGCGCCTGGAGCAGCGAAGTCTGCACCCATTGGCCTTTTCCGGATTTTTCCCGCTCCAGGAGTGCGAGTAACATGGCCTGGGAGCAGAACAGACCCGCCGTCAGGTCGGCTATTGGTATTCCAACCCGCATCGGACCGCGGCCGGGCTCTCCGGTTATCGACATCAATCCGCCCATTCCCTGTGCAATCTGATCGAATCCCGGACGACCGGCAAGTGTTCCGCTTTGCCCAAACCCAGAAATTGACGCGAGAATGATACGATCATTGATATCGGCCAGTGACTCATAGTCAATGCTCAGCCGATCTTTAACATCGGGGCGGTAGTTTTCGACAACAATATCCGCCTTGCGAACAAGTTTCTTGAATATCTCCAGCCCGCTTGGATCTTTGAGATTCAATGTCAGGCTGCGTTTGTTGCGATGCAGATTCTGAAAATCCGGTCCCTGCCTTGGTCCGCCCATCCCCCCGGATGTATCGGTTTCCGGCATTTCAATCTTGATTACATCCGCACCCCAGTCGGCCAGCTGTCTGACTGCGGTCGGTCCGGACCTGACACGGGTCAAGTCAAGGACGGTGAAGTTAGACAAAATGTCGCTGGCGGGTTCGAAGGGCATATGACGGTCCATCCGGGTTGTGCGCTCTTTTCGAGCCTGAAACAAACAATATGCGGTTAACCATAGAATTATATGTAATTTTCATCGGATACCAGTTTAGAAATACTAGTTTTTTAGGATATTGGTCGAAAGTTGATCTGCATTTTCTTGATGACCGTCAAATGTTCGGATCGGATTGTCGAATTGATCGTCATATGCTGTCGGTTTAGTCTATTTGATACGACTAAAAACCTATTGTATGTGGTCAACAGACTTAATAAACTTGTGCATCAAAACTGAAAATCTTCAGAAAACAAAGGGAGAAAATTTATGGATCGTCGTTCCTTTATACAAAAGGCCGGCTTGGCAACGGGTGCAGCCGCCGCCGCGACAACATTTGCAACTCCGGCAATTACACAATCTCGAAAAGAGATGGTCGTCGTCGCCACCTGGCCACGGGATTTTCCGGGTCTGGGTACAGGCGCACAAAGATTGGCCGCCAATATTGAAACCCTGACCGAAGGCCGCATCAAAGTGCAGTATTTTGCTGCCGGGGAACGCGTCGGTGCGTTTGACTCATTCGATGCCGTGGCCTCAGGCAATGCTCAGGCTTATCACGCCGCCGACTACTACTGGAAGGGGAAACATCCGGGTTGGGCTTTCTTCACATCCGTACCTTTCGGTCTGACGTACAACGAAATGAATGCCTGGCTGCATTTCATGGGTGGTCAGAAGCTCTGGGACGAGCTGGCCGGTGAATTCGGCCTGAAATGTCTCGCAGCCGGATCTACAGGCGTCCAAATGGGTGGCTGGTTCAATAAAGAGATTGAGTCTGAAGAAGATCTCAAAGGTCTGAAAATGCGAATTCCGGGCCTTGGCGGTGACGTGATGGCCAAGCTTGGTGCATCTCCGGTGTCTCTGCCGGGCGGCCAGATTTATGAAAACCTGGTTTCAGGCGCGATCGAAGCGACGGAATGGGTCGGACCATGGAATGATTTCTTCATGAAATTCTATGAAGCCGCAAAATTCTATTACTATCCTGGTATGCATGAACCGGGCTCAACCCTTGCCATGGGTATGAACGCCTCTTGGTGGGGAAGCCTGAACAAGACCGATCAGGAAATTATCAAAGCTGCCTGTGGCCGGGAAAACGAACTGATGATGGCTGAATTCAATGCCAACAACGGTACGTTCCTGACCAAGCTTCTCAAAGAACACGGCGTTAAACTGCGCAAGTTTAATGACGACGTATATGACAGCTTTGGTAAGGCTGCCGAGGATGTATTTGCGACGGCCAGGGACCACAGTGACCTTGCCAAGCGAATCTATGACAGCTTTGCTGCTGCCCGCCAGGATGTCGGTGGTTGGATGAACCTGTCCGAAGGCCCCTATTACGAACAGCGCAACAGGGTTCTTGGCATATAAACGACCATATGCTTGATCAATAAGCTCATAGGACGGGGTTCTGCCCCGTCCTATTGTGAAAGCATAAGGTATGACCGACACCAACTCGTCTCAATCTGAATTGGCTGTTCATTCTTCCGCTTTGTCAGCACAATTGCTGCGCATGTTTGCCTGGGCGAATATCTTCCTGATGTTCGCCTATCTGATAAACAACTATCTCATATTCTGGATGGGATGGCCGGGCTTTCTGTCGGTCCTGTCGGGTAAAAGTTTCGGCACTCCAAATGCTCTGCTGGGCTGGCTTCAGGTATTGAGTTACATCCTGGCCCTGGCCCTTGCTGTCCTTCTGGTCCGTTCTACAAAGGACCGCACTTTGAGGGCCGAAAGTCTCACAATGCAGGCGATGACCAACTATGTCATCAGAGCCGCGTTTTGGATGGTCGTCATTGTTGGCCTGGCTGATATGATCATTTCCTTTTTGCGCGTCGAGGGATTTCTCGCAAGTATTGTCGGGCAGGATATGGCCAACAAACTTGGACGTCCGAACTATCGCGGCCCCTATGTCCATGTTCCCCTCATCTTGTTGTCTCTGATTGTTGCCGCGGTCACGCGTACCCTGGGGTTCATATGGTTGGCGCTGCTTGTCGTGGTCGCCGAACTGCAGATTGTTCTGCTACGTTTTATATTCTCATATGAACAGGCCTTCATGGGTGACATCGTTCGGTTTTGGTATGCAAGTCTGTTTCTTTTTGCGAGCGCCTATACGCTCGTTGAAGAAGGGCATGTCCGCGTCGACGTTCTCTATGCAGGATTTCAGGACAGCACCAAGGGCATGGTAAATCTTGTCGGATCCATTTTGCTCGGATTGTCACTTTGCTGGGTCGTTTTGTTTATCGGCTTTGAAGGGAAGTCCAGCATCATCAATGCCCCTATTCTCAGCTATGAAGTAACGCAGTCCGGTTTCGGAATGTACGTCAAATACCTCATGGCCGGATTTTTAGCGATATTTGCCATTTCGATGCTGATCCAGTTCAGCGCTTACTTGCTGGAAGGGTATGCGGATTATCGAAATGAACCGGGTAAACGAAAATGGGATACCGAGATCGCTCACTAGTCAGGGAAAATGATCCGGTCAGAGTCGTATTAGATTATGGAACTTTTCTTTCTCGCCGTTCTTGTTGTTTTGATGGCCGGGGCTCTTGCCTCCGGATTTCCCGTCGCATTCGCATTACCCGGATCTGCAATTCTGTCCATTGGATTAGCGGCTCTTTGCGGCAATATATTTGCAGGTGATCCAAGCGCTTATTTTGCCCAGGGAGGGCCGGTGCAATGGCTGACTGCAGGTGTCACAAATTTCCGTGGCATCTATTGGGAGGTCGAACGGGATACGCTTATTGCGATTCCGCTATTCGTGTTCATGGGCATCATGCTCCAGCGATCAAAAATAGCAGAAGATTTGCTGGTTACCATGGCACAGCTTTTCGGTCCTGTTCGCGGCGGTCTTGGAGTTTCAGTTGTATTTGTCGGTGGCCTGCTGGCTGCGACGACAGGAATTGTCGGTGCAACTGTGGTTGCAATGGGTTTGATCTCGCTGCCGGCGATGTTGCGGAATAATTATTCCCAGTCACTGGCGACCGGTACAATTGCTGCCTCAGGCACACTGGGACAGATTATTCCGCCATCAATCGTGTTGATTATCCTTGCAGATCAGTTGGCCAGTGCCGTAGATCAGGCAGGAACAGCACGTAAAACACTGTTCAAAGAAACGACGGGTTCTTTCTCTATGCCCTCGGAATTCGGCATCGTCTCGACGAGCGCCGGAGACATGTTTCTTGGAGCATTGGTTCCAGGTCTTGTGCTGGTCGGGCTTTACATGGTCTACATCCTGACATTGGCGATATTCAGACCCAATTCAGCACCGGTTGTCGCTCTTGAAGGATCGATCGACAGAAAATTCTTAATGAGGGTGCTGTTGATCCTCATCCCGCCACTGACACTTATATTCATCGTCCTTGGATCGATTATACTCGGTGTGGCAACGGTTAATCAGGCCGGAGCGATCGGGGCCGCCGGCGCTTTGATTATGGCCGGTTATCGCCTCAAGGAAGGTCAAAGAGGAGCATTTTATCCCGCAATTCTGGCCATCGTCTCCGTTGTCTCAATTATTTTTATAACGGATAATTTCTCAACCAACGTCAAGAACATCAAGAGCGGGGCAGATGTCTTGGGCGTAACTCTAGCCGCAGTTGCCACAGCAGGACTGATTGTTTCCATTGTCTGGAGTGGCTGGCGGGCCTACAAAGTCGACGACACGCTGCGCGGGGTAATTGTCGAAACGGCTAAAACTACTTCTCTGGTTTTTATTATCCTCCTGGGTGCAGCGATGCTTACCGCCGCCTTCAGAGGATTCGGGGGAGAAGAACTTGTCAGGGAATTCCTGACATCGCTGCCCGGCGGTTTCTGGATGCAGTTTGTCATTGTCATGGCTGTGATTTTTGTCCTGGGATTTTTCCTCGACTTTATTGAAATTGCTGTGGTTGTCGTGCCGATTGTCGCTCCGATTCTTTTGATGGATCCCTCGGCCAATATCACGGCGGTTTGGCTGGGCGTGATGATCGGGTTGAATATTCAGACGTCTTTCCTGACGCCACCGTTCGGGTTCGCCCTATTTTATTTACGCGGTGTTGCACCTTCTTCCGTTCGAACCGTTGAAATGTACAAGGGTGTCATTCCCTTTATTGCCCTGCAGTTACTGGCCCTGGTGATCGTGGGATCAACACCGTCCATGGTCAATTATCTGCCTAACCGGATCTCCCTTCTGTCGGAAACGGCACCACCGCCCCTCAATCCAAGATTGCAGCATTGCGTTGAGCGAAACCTCTTTGCAGAGTATGAGGCAAACGCGCCAAAGCTTCGCAGCGGTATTGAAAATGCCAAGAGTCTCAACATCAGCTATCTGCCCAAAAATCTTCAATCTGACCTTGGCAAGGGGTACAAGAATGCCGAATCCATTTTCGATATGGTTGACAAAGTCAAAGAAGCGGAGCGCCACAGAGATGCCGGGGCGGAGAGCTTTCGTCCCCTGCACAGGATAGTCCGGAGAATTCAGCGGGACAGCAACAAAATCAAACGTGAAATAGAAGAAAACCGGTCGCGAATCAACATCCTGAAACGGAATGCCGATGCCAACAAGTCGTCTATCGCTGGGCTTGAGGAACATATTCAAAAATTAGAAGCAGAGAGAAAACATCTTGATGCTTCAATTCCCACTTCCTGGGAAACAGAGAGCAAGAAATTTGGTGACCTGCAGAAGGCTTACAATACGATACGACGACAATATCAACGTACCACCGATGGGGCTTATGAGCCGGTCAGGGAAGTGTTGAATATCATCGAAGCCGCACCCAAACTTGAGGCGCTGGAGACAGGTTTGAAAAATTTACAGAATCTGGTCTCTCGTGAAGATCTTGATGGTGCTGCGAAAGAAATTACCAAACTCTCTCGGGAAGTTCGCAGAGTTCCGGGAACCAGGGCCTTGAGATCAAAATTGACTTCAGCGCGACGTTTCACAAGAGGACGGCGTAAGGACGCAGAACAAGCAGGAAAAAATCTGGAGGAGGCGGTGAATATTCTTCAACAGGACCTCTCTTGGCGACAGCGGGCCTCAAAAGAACTGCTCAACGGACTGAGTTCGTATGAGGCTATGATCAGAGATAATATCGGATTGAGATTGCAGGAACGCTTGCCACGGGAAAAAGCACTGGATGTTGCATCCTGTAATGCCGATCATCGGGATATCTCTCTGAGTTTCTAGGAAACGATTAGGTTTGTGGGCGGAAACTATTCTCAATCAAATTGCAGAAATGAAAATACCTTCATCGATTAATTTCGTTGAAGGTATTTTTTTTCGGTTATAAACTTTTTTACTTTCGACGACCTTGTTCTTAAATCGCCTGTTATTAAGTGCTTTTGCCACCGGATTTGGTGGCCTGATTTTTCGTTTCTTCATAAGAAGCTCCTATGTATCGTCTAAAATCCGTGGTGCTAACCTCCTGAATTTCATACATATAGTGATTCTGTTTAAAATTTCCAGCAGGCTTTACGCCAGCAGTTGACCAGCCCTCACTATCCATTTGCTTATATGAATAGAAGATTAAGAAATCAAAAGTTACGTCAACGGCCTCTACGTGACCTGCTGAGATTCCGATGAGTTTGCCAAGCGGTCTGCGGATTCCGAGGAGGTTTCCTCCTCTATTTCGCCGCCATTCAAAACGGTGAGCAGCGGTGTCAACCCTTCCGTATCTTCAAGAACAAAGATTTCGATATCCTGCCTGGCTTGATCACTCCATCCGGTGATCTGCAGCATTCTTTCCGCCTTGGAGAACAGGCCGTGATTTCTCAATGCCGGTTGATCCTTGTATTGCGTGACAGCTTCATCGGAACGTCCTGAGTCTTCAATGTGTTTTTGGCGAATCTGAGTGAGATCCGTATCACTTATTACACTTTCTTCTTCTCGGAGAATCTTGAGTTCATTCCCCTTGGGCCACCTGACTAAATCGAGGTCGCTCAGAACACCCGCGAGCTGGTTCATGGCCAGTGCTTTTGATGCTTCATCCTCATTGCTGGCATCAGCTCCATAAAGATTGGGGATGATCAGATAGGAGAATTTATTGTGATGTATGAAGTGTCGTCGCACCCATTCCAGATCAGCTCCGGGTGCCCTTGATATGGCGGTATTTATAGCACCCATGATATGGCGAATCACGGTTTGCGGAGGCGTGTTTAACCGGGCCTGGGTTCTTGCCAGTGCATCACGGCGGATAGGTGGAGTGGCCGGAGGATTCAAAACCGCTAATACGAACAATCCGAGGTCGATACCGATCGTCGCAAGAAGAGCAATCAAATCGCGTCCGGTTATTGGCGTTCCATCTGAAGTGGTCCCGCCATCGGACTTGCCTCCCCGGGCAACATAGCGAGCCAAAGATGTCATATAGGAGCCGATGTTGGACCAGAGGCTTTTCACAGCATTGGCGACCCCGGCCGGACCCTCGTTAAACGCGGCTTCCCGTAAATTGAGTACGGCCGGCTGATTGGCCTGTTCTGCGGCTTGACTTAATCTTTGTGCCAGTGTCGGATCATAACAGGAAAAACCGTTCCAGTTGGGTTCAATCGCGACAGCCGTTGCGAGGGCCCGCATTTCCGCCGCCGTCGACCGTCCGAGTTCGTTACTTCGGGCTGCGATGTTGCGTGCCCGACCTCTAATTTGCGAGGCCGTCGCTTCGAACCGCTGCTGTCTTTCCGCTATCGTTGCGCCATCTAGTCCTGATGCGGATTTCCGCAATTCATCAAGATCGGTCTGGATGGGGGCGATCCATGAGTCGGCAATACTGTCCCGCAATGAGGCGACCTGATCACGAACGCTTCGGCGTGCATTGTATAACGGACCTC
>JBPCWG010000523.1:0-9979 GCA_051009705.1 Methyloligellaceae bacterium
GCCGGTTCATCGTCGCTTCGTCTTCGATTCTCTCGACAATCAGCTCCAGCCCATTTCGGTGCAGGTAGTCGCTGAAGTCAGCGGCATGAATGGGAGATCCAGCCTCTCCCATTCCATCCAGAAGAATAGCGGCATCGACCTTTATAAACCTGAATCCGTTGGCGTGCAGTCCTGCGAAATCAAGATCCAGTTTTTCAACCTTATCAAGGGAAAACCTGAAACCGTTTTCCGTGAGCGTGGCCAGACTTTTGAGTTCGATGGCCCCGAACTGATTGACGATGGATTGGCTAAATTCAAAAATCAGCTTATCGGCCAGCGAAGTGTTCTGCTCCATGAACGCTATGAATTCCGGAAAAAAGTCCGGATCCAGCAAAGAATGGGGCGAAATGTTGCAGAACAGGGCCCGAGTACTCCCCCGCTGAGCCAGTCGGCTGACCACCTGGACGGAGCGAAACAGCATAACATTGTCAATCAACGGCATGATGCCGGCTTCTTCAGCCACGGGAATGTAGTTTGTTGGCAGAACCGTCTCATCCAATTCCGTGCGCAACCGGGTCAAAACTTCGTAATAGCGGACACTGCGATCCGGCAGTGCCATAATGGGCTGCATGTAGAGATCTATTTTGTTGCTCTCAATCGACTTGCGTACGGTCTCAAGCAAATCCTGCTTATCTTCAAATTTGCCGAAGGCTGCCAGGATGGCATTAGCGTCGGCGGCGAGCTGGGCTTGTGCCTGCGCATCGATATCCGGTTTTGCGGCGGGACCGGCACTGGAAACTGGAATTGATTGTTCCGGCAATTCGATTCCCAATGTTTCCGAATACAGGCTGTCGGAAGAGTTGGACGTCACAGCGCGATTGTCGGCCATGTTCTCGGTGACCTGTTTGACGAGTGTTTCGAGAACATTGATTTCAGAACCAAAAGTGTCTCGAAGACTGTGATGCTCCCGGTTCATTTCGTCCTTCAGAGACAAAATCTGCTGTTCCAGCACAACAATTTGTGCCTTTAGCTTTTCGTCGGAGCTGTCATACATGTTCAAGAGTTGAACCAGGGATTTTCCTCCGAGTTTAGCCTCGATTTCCTGAATGCCCCGCAACAGCCCGGCACTGCCCTGGAACTGTTTCAGGGTTTCTCTGATCTCCAGGAGTTGTCTTTTGTTGCGTTCAAACTCATTGGAAATATCGTTCACACGCCGCTGGACATTTCTGGCGCGCCGGATCTGAGCATGCACAAGGAGAAGGACAAAGAACAGCGCAGTTGCAATAAGCCCGGCGGAAATCAGACCCAATTCGAACTCGACAATCAATCCACTGGCAACAGCCAGGGAAATTGTGGCCATGGCAATCAGAGCAAAGATATCACCCACTGCTGTCCAGGCTTTGTGCGGCGGATTTTTTGCAGACCTATTGCGCCCTGTGGGGTCAGCCACAAAGTTAGGAGTGGGGTCAGCCACAAAGTTAGGAGGAGCAACCAGGTCTCCAGGATCTTGCATAGCTCTGGATCGTTCCGCCATACCCTCACCGAATCAAATGTTAATTTGTCACAAAGCATTTCGTGTTGCGTCCGATTGAGCAATCTTTGAATAGCAACTTTCCACGGAATCCCGGCAAATTTATAGAATTTCGGAATTAGTCCGTTTTGGACTCATCTGTCTTACACTCCCGGGGCGGCAAATTGTGAACTCAGGGACAACGTTTGAATTGAATTTTCAGGTGATAGGCTCGAAATGGCAAAAACGACTTGTGCCACGATATCTGGCCTCTGGTCCGACAAAAATTTCGAATTTATGGCTGTTTATCATTTCGTTAACCATAATTCCGTGGTTGTGACGAATGCGTCGGCAAACTCTTGACAATCGGTTAATAAGTAACTATTTGATCGTCGTGCTAGCACTCTCTTGAAGTGAGTGCTAGCACTTCGTTGAAACCCGCAAATCTACATAACCGGCCGAAGTCGGCCGTTGATGTTTGGGAGAAAGAAATGAAATTTCGTCCACTTCATGACCGTGTCGTCGTACGTCGACTAGAAGAAGATACAAAAACCGCCGGCGGCATCATCATTCCTGATACAGCCACAGAGAAACCTCAACACGGTGAGATTCTGGCTGTTGGCGATGGAGCCCGCAGTGAAAACGGCACAATTACCCCTCCAGATGTCAAAGAAGGCGACAAGGTCCTTTTTGGCAAATGGTCCGGAACTGAAGTCAAGATCGATGGCGAAGAGCTGCTGATCATGAAAGAATCCGACATTATGGGCGTTCTGCACGCTTAAATCGGCAAACATATGAGCTGACCTCGGGGTCGGCTTTTTTATTACCCCCTCGAACCGAATTTGAAGAGTTTAAATTAGGAGGCCTAAATGGCTAAAGAAGTCCGCTTTTCCTCAGACGCCCGCGAGCGCATGCTCCGGGGTGTCGATACACTGGCCAACGCTGTGTCCGTAACCCTTGGACCCAAGGGACGTAACGTTGTGCTCGACAAATCTTTTGGTGCCCCGCGCACAACAAAAGACGGTGTGACGGTCGCTAAAGAAATCGAACTTGAAGATAAGTTCGAAAACATGGGCGCACAGATGGTCCGTGAAGTCGCATCCAAGACCAATGACGTTGCTGGTGACGGCACGACGACTGCGACGGTTCTTGCCCATGCAATCATCCGCGAAGGCATGAAAGCTGTCGCCGCCGGCATGAATCCGATGGATCTGAGACGTGGCATTGATAAAGCCGTGCTCGAAGTTGTCGCCGACATCGAAAAGAAATCCAAAAAAGTAAAATCCACCGAGGAAATCGAACAGGTTGGCACAATTTCCGCCAACGGTGAAAAAGAAATCGGCACGATGATTTCCGAAGCCATGCAGCGCGTTGGCAACGAAGGTGTTATTACCGTTGAAGAGAACAAGTCTCTGGAAAGTGAACTTGATGTTGTTGAAGGCATGCAGTTCGACCGGGGCTACCTCTCTCCATATTTTATCACCCATGCTGATAAAATGATTGCTGAACTTGAAGATCCCTATGTTCTCATTCACGAGAAAAAACTGACCAACCTGCAGCCCATGCTTCCTATTCTCGAAGCCGTGGTTCAGTCCGGTCGGCCGCTGCTGATCATTGCAGAAGATATCGAAGGCGAAGCCCTGGCAACACTGGTTGTCAACAAACTGCGTGGCGGCCTAAAAATTGCTGCTGTCAAAGCTCCCGGTTTCGGTGATCGCCGCAAAGCCATGCTCGAAGATATTGCTGTCCTGACAAGCGGACAGGTAATTTCAGAGGACATCGGCATCAAACTTGAAAACGTAACGGTTGATATGCTTGGAACCTGCAAGCGCGTATCCATCACCAAAGACGACACAACAATCGTTGACGGAGCTGGCAAACGTAAAGATATCGACTCACGCGTTGGACAGATCAAAGCGCAAATCGAAGAAACGACTTCCGATTATGATCGCGAGAAACTGCAAGAGCGTCTTGCGAAGCTTGCCGGAGGCGTTGCTGTGATCCGCGTTGGTGGTGTAACCGAAGTCGAAGTGAAAGAGCGCAAAGATCGTGTTGACGATGCTCTTAACGCGACCCGTGCCGCTGTTGAAGAAGGTATTGTTGCCGGTGGCGGTTGTGCCCTTCTGAGAGGAACAAAGGCAATTACGGTCAAAGGTGACAACGAAGACCAGGACGCTGGAATCAATATCGTACGCAAAGCGCTGCAGGCGCCTATTCGCCAGATTTCTGAAAATGCTGGTGTTGAAGGCTCCATAGTTGTTGGCCGTATTAACGATGCTGACCGCGTAGCCTTTGGTTACGATGCCCAGACAGACACTTATGGTGACATGTTTGAAAAAGGCATTATTGATCCGGCAAAAGTTGTACGTACTGCATTGCAGGACGCAGCTTCGGTCGCCAGCATCCTGATTACCACGGAAGCTGGTGTCGCCGACGCGCCTAAGAAAGATGACGGACCCGCCGCTCCTGGAATGGGCGACATGGGTGGAATGGGTGGAATGGGAGGCATGGGCGGCATGATGTAAGCCTCCATATCTTCTATTGGTTTCGAATGCCGCTGCATTTCAGATGCAGCGGCATTTTTGTTTTCTGGCCGAAAACTATTAATTGCAGGAATTATTGCGACGTGGCCGACCCAGCCTGGGTCCGCGAATTTATTCCGGATCTGGAGCGAACCGCTCCAGGACCTCGTCTCGTCCGCTGGCGGCTCGGTCCGTCCAGTCTGCCATGTTCGACACAAACATATTGGCCTGGCTTTTGAGTATTATGCCGTCATCGAGAATTTTCAGATGATTGGCTTTCAGCGTTTGTCCCGTGGACGTTATGTCAACAATTATTTCGGCGGTTCCCGCCGTGGGTGTACCCTCGGTTGCCCCGAGACTTTCGACAATCCTGTAGCTTGATATACCCCGATCGGAAAAAAACTGTCGTGTGAGTCCCATATATTTGGTTGCCACACGTAGCCGACGGTCATGTACGTGGTGAAACGTCGCCGCAACATCCTCAATATCATTCATCGTCGTAACATCAATCCAGGAACTCGGAACCGCAACAACAACATCTGCATGACCAAAATTCAGAGGCTGAGATCTTGATATAATGCGTTTGAAATCGCGAATATGCTCTCGCATCAGATCTTCCCCGGTCACACCCATGTGTATACGCCCGGTCTTCAGGTAATGAGAAATTTCCGAAGCTGAAAGATAGGTGACCTCGACATTATCAAGACCATCGATTGTTCCACGATAGCCCCGCTCGTTACCGTCCTTTTTGAAAACGAGTCCTTTGGCGGCAAATACATCCCGGGTCTGGTCCATTAATCTTCCCTTTGACGGAACACCCAGGATTAATGGAGATTCATCGCTCATGATTCACTCCTTTGACCAACGATATCGAGCAGCCGTTCCGTATGGATTGCCGAACCGATGGCCGGTACCGGCCGCGGCGCACCGATGTCCGTTAGCAGACCGTCATAGCGGCCCCCTCCCGCGATTTGTCCTGCAGCACCCAGTTCGGATAATTCGAGTTGAAAAACAAAACCGGTGTAATATTCGAGATTGCGCCCATATTCCGCAGAAAAATGTGCTTCGGCAAGATTAATTCCGGCTTTTGTCAGGGCCTCATTGCGCTTTTTGAAAGTATCCAGAGCAGCACTGAGATCAAGATTGTTGGCATTGGCGAGATCGGCTATGCGCGCCGCGGCCGCTTTCGGTGGCCCGGAAATGGCAAGATAGTTGGTAATCAACTCCGTTGTTTCCTTCGGCACCGGATACGCCTTCAGATCCTGGGATTTTTCAAGAAGACGTGCCGTGATCTCATCGATGCTCCGCTCGCCGATATGAGGTATTTGGTTGCTATCCAAAAACTCCAGGACCGCTTTCCGGGCCGCCACAGGCTCATCAATCGATATTCTGGAAATCAGATCTCCAGCCATTCCCTGGTCGACATATTTTGCGGGATCCTGAAGTTGCAGCATGAGACCCTGAAATGTTTCAGGCCGCCAATAATGGTGCTTCAATCGGGTTTTCCATCGCTCCGGAATTTCAAGGGCATCAAGCAAGGCATAAAACAATCCGAGGTCACCGATTTTCAGGTGTAGATTGGCAATTCCGGAATTCTCCAGCGCTCCGACCACCAGACTTAGAATTTCCGCATCGGATTTACACGCATCCCCGGCACCGAAGTTTTCAATTCCGGCCTGGCGAAATTCTCGTGGTTGATCGTCATCACCAGTGTGCGCCTGAAAACGAAAGGCCGGACCATTGTAGCAATATCTGGCCTTGGTACGGCCTTCAGGGTGGCGCTCAAGATAAAGCCGCGAAGAGGGTATTGTCAGGTCAGGCCGCAAACAAAGCTCTTCCCCATCCGGATCGGTGAACACATATGTCCGGTTTCTCAGAGCTTCACCAATGCGATCGAGAAAAATGTTGGCGGGCTGAATGATTGACGGGGCCACAGGTTCATAGCCTGCCTTAACAAAGTATTCGAGCAAGGCACTGGCCTGAGCTTCAAGAGCTTCAAATTTTTGGGCGGATTCTGCCGACATAGTGTGATCTGTTTATCTCAAAATTTTCGCGTAGGACACCCGCATGACTTAGGAATTCGTATTTTCAAGAACCCGCTCAACAGCTTCCACCAGCTCGTTTTCAGAAACGGAAAACTGTGCTGGTCTCCCTTCTCGCCAGGTCACATTGTCCTCAATAACCTCCGACAATCGCGCCCCTTCAACCAGATCTTTGATCGTCACCTCATTTTTCTGTCGTTCGTCTTCCCCCTGGATGACGACACAGGGTGCCTGTCGCTTATCCGCATATTTCATTTGCGCCCGCATTCCCGAAGTCCCGAGATACATTTCCGTGGCGATACCCGCCTGCCGCAGGCGCCGGGTCAAGCGCTGATAATCCGGCAGATATTCCTGATCCATAACCAGGACAATTACCGGTCCCGCCGGCAAGGATTGCTGCTGATCCAATTGCGAGACCGCGGCCAGAAGCCGAGACACCCCGAAGGAGAAGCCTGTTGCCGGCACCTCCACGCCTTTGAAACGGGCAACCAGGCCATCATAGCGGCCACCTCCGCCAACAGAACCGAAGGATACAGGCTGGCCTTTTTCGTTTGTGGTCTCCATCATGAGCTCGGCTTCAAATACCGGCCCCGTGTAATAGTCGAGACCACGAACGACTGACGGGTCAATGGCAATCTGCTTGTCGGTAAATCCGGCTGACCTGACCAGGGTTTCAATCTGCTCGAGCTCACGAACTCCTTGCTCTCCGATTTCACTATCCCTAACTAGGCTGCCTAGGGTTGAAAGCAGATTGTCATTTGACCTGGCCGATGTGACATAAGCCATGACGGCGTCGATTTGCTGCGGTCCAAGACCAGCCCCCTTGGTATAATCACCGGACTCGTCCTTGCGGCCATCACCTAGAAGATGCCTGACACCTTCCTCTCCCAATCTATCCAGTTTGTCGACGGCCCGTAAAATGGTCTGCCGCTGATTGTCATAGGACTCGCTCCCGGCAACAACTCCTATCGTCTCAAGGATTCCATCAAGCAATTTACGATTGTTCACTCTAATTGTATAAGCACCGGTAGAAATGCCGCACCGTTCAAGGCTTTCTGCAGCCAGCATGCACAGCTCGGCATCTGCTGCCACGCTCATAGTCCCGACGGTATCCGCGTCGAACTGCATAAACTGGCGATAGCGCCCGGGGCCCGGTTTTTCATTTCGCCAGACTTGGCCTGATTGAAACCGCCGGAAAGGTTTTGGCAGGCGATCATAATTCTGGGCAACGAAACGGGCAAGCGGGGCCGTCAGATCATATCGTAACGACAGCCACTGATCATCTTCGTCCTCAAATGAAAATACTCCGGCATTAGGACGTTCCTGATCCGGGAGGAATTTGCCCAGCACATCGGAATATTCAAAGGCCGGTGTTTCCAGAGGTTCAAAACCGTACAGCGCGTAAGTCTCACCGATATTTGCCAGTAGATTGTTGAGTGCATTGATTTCATTGGCTTCAACATCACGCAGGCCTTTCGGCAGTCTCGCCTTGGGTCGCAAGGGTTTGTTCTTTTTTGCCATCTTACTGCTGCCGACTTCGGTGATTGCGAAACTAACGATTACAATAATCTCGAAGGAAAGTGAAATATCAATTCAACCGGTGTATTTAGGAGAATTGAACGGTTCCGGGTGTCCGCTTCTAACCGATTGCTTGATTTTCGGCAAGTCGCTCTGAGAGCAAAGAACGAACAAATATCCCGGAAATCCGGGGACAGCGCATCCAGTACGACCTATTGTATGGGAAGGAACAATCGGATTAATCAAATAAAGCGTCGATATCCGACTGATCGGCAATATCAGTATCGGTCTCCAGAGCGGGACCGTTAAGGAGGTTGCTCTCAAGATCGGTCGTATCGGGAAGATTGATATTGTCAAAGCTGGTAATGCCGCCCCAGATCTCCATCATATGGATGACCCGGTTCTCCACAAAAGAAAATGTCTTGATGACTTTGGAGATTCTCTGCCCCGTCAGATCCTGAAAGTTACAGGCTTCAAATATTTTCATGACCTGATCCTGAATGTCACTGGCCATATTGTTCTCGGATTCCTGCGTCAACAGGGCTGCAAGATTGCGAGCATTCTGGTCGATGACCTCGGTTGCGTCGAGTATGGACTCCGTTGCGTCTTCAGTTCCCAAAACAATTGCGGACAGTTCATCCGAGGCGCGAGAGATTTTTTCGCCATCCGTACCCTTATTGTGCAACAGAAGAATTTCCTTTTTTGTATCTTCGATCGCTTCGTGAATTTCATTCAGTTCCGTTTTGAGTTCCTGAATTTCCTTGAACTGAAAAATTACTTCAAGGGCACTCTTGATGTCTTCCGTCTGTTCTGAAGGTATTGCCGACGGTTCCGCGGGTTTATCGGCAGTATTGCTCAACATCATCTTGATATCATTGAGCATCGCCATGATCTCGCGATGTTTCGCATCCATGTTCAATGGATTGAGGTCGGATTCACCATTCAGGTGATCCATCATTTTTTCGATTCTAAAAACCTGCGATTGCATCATTCCCCCCGCGAATCACATAGCCAACTGGAACGGGAAATCCTAGTTCCATATTTGCTAATATTCGGTTATGTCGGCTAAGAATTGCGGATATGCAGATTAACGTTTGTCAAATTTGTCAGGGAATATGCGGGATATGTCTCCAACTCAGTCTTTTGCCTGTTCATTTTCTGTGAATAGAGAACGAACGTTCTTCGAGTTTTTAGCCATACTTTCCAGACCTTTGGGAATAGGACCTCCGAGAGCCCAGTCCAGCAGTTCGACCGTATGAACAATGGGAATTTTGGTGCCCGTAGAAATTTGAGTTATGCATCCAATATTTCCGGTTGCAATGATGTCCGGTTTGATGGTTTCGATATTCTTTACCTTACGATCCCGCAAATCTGAAGCAATCTCTGGCTGCAGGATATTGTAGACGCCGGCGGAACCGCAACAAATGTGCCCTTCAGGTATGTCCATCACTGTAAATCCGGCTTTCCGCAACAACGCCTTCGGTTCCTCGGTGACCTGCTGACCATGCTGCATGGAACAAGCGGAATGATAGGCGACTTTAATGGAAGACCAATTCTGTGGGGCATCCTGTTCATAGTCAAAGAGGAATTCGGTAACATCTTTTGTTATGGCGGAAATTTCTTCCGCCCTGCGTGAATATTGCGGGTCGGAGGACAGCATATGACCATAATCTTTAACTGTCGTGCCACAACCTGAAGCGTTAATAATGATCGCATCGAGGGGCTCCTCGCGCATCAACTCATACCAGGCATCAATATTTTTCTTGATGGCCTGTTCCGTTTCTTCCTTTCTTCCCATGTGATGAGCCAGAGCGCCACAGCATCCGGACTCCCGCGAAACGATAACTTCAATGCCCTGGCGTGCAAACAGGCGCACGGTGGCGTCATTAATCTGGGGTCGCAGCACTTGTTGGGCGCAACCCGGCAGCAGGGCAACCCGTTTAGCCCGATGCGCGTGGGGTCTTGCGACACCGCCTCCCGCATAGCGGCCGCGCACGGGTGGACGGCTGGGCGCAAGTTCAAGCATGGCCGCCAATTCCCTGAATCGCAGTTTCTTTAATATTCCCCGAAAGGGACGCGCAAACATGGCTGCCCACAGCGCCATCCGGAAACGCGATGGAAAAGGAAGAATGGACGCCAACATATTGCGAATCATCTGATCCCTGGCCGGCCGCTCGGATGTCTCTTCGATGTGTTCCCGGGCCAGATCAACCAGGTGCATGTAATCGACACCGCTCGGACATGTCGACATACACGACAGACAGGAAAGACATCGATCTATATGTGTTCTAACTTCTTTGGAAGCAGGTGCGGCATTTTCGAACATGTCCTTCATCAGGTAGATACGACCGCGGGGGCTATCACGCTCGTCACCCAGAAGGACATAGGTCGAACACGTTGCCGTACAC